>NZ_JAUBTO010000173.1:0-15401 GCF_036702495.1 Microcoleus sp. C2D2
GATGCCTGTGCCACAAGCACTCACAGGCAAGATGCCTGTGCCACAAGCACTCACAGGCAAGATGCCTGTGCCACAAGCACTCACAGGCAAGATGCCTGTGCCACAAGAGGATACAGGGGAAATCGGTTTAAAAGAGTTAAAAACAGCTTTAACTCAATTAGGAGTAAATCCAAACAGCTACATATTAGCCGACGGTTCGGGCTTGTCTCGGCACAATTTAATTAGTCCAGAAGCCTTGGTGCAAACTTTGAGATTCATGGCCAATTCACCTGCTGCATCTATTTACCGCCAGTCACTGCCGATCGCTGGCGAGAGTGGCACTTTGAAAAATCGCTTAAATAGTACACCAAACCGCGTAATTTTGCAAGCAAAAACAGGAACTTTGAGCGGAGTTTCCGCACTGTCGGGATATATCGAAGTTCCGGATTACGAGCCGCTGGTGTTTAGCATTATCGTCAATCAATCTGACCTATCGGCTGCCTCAATGCGATCGGCAACTGACGAAATTGTGCTATTATTGAATCGCTTGCGCCGCTGTTAAAACAACAGATTTAAGGTGATAAACTCGATCTCAGTAGTTACACCTAAAAAATAGGACACCCCCAAACCCTACAAGTTTTAAATTTCATTAGATTGCAGCGGCGGGGAGCAAAAAGCAGCTACAATAAAAGTAGAAAAATTAACACCATTGGGCCGTTGCAGCCTGCTACCAGTCGGCGCGTTCTGTACTTCCCAAAAATAAGTCTAACTTTCCAACTATGAATTCTTTAGATTCCGAACAGCAACACATTTTTGTCCAAACCAACAACATCCGCCTGCACTGCGTTTCTCAAGGAGAAGGCGAGCTCGTTGTGCTCCTGCACGGGTTTCCAGAGTTTTGGTATTCTTGGCGCCATCAAATCCCTGCTTTAGCGCGTCATTTCAAGGTTGTGGTGCCGGATTTGCGGGGCTACAACGATTCCGACAAGCCGGCAAGCGGCTACGATTTAGATACCCTGAGCGCCGATATTCGCGGTTTGATTGCGAGCTTGGGCTATACAAAAGCTCACATTGTCGGTCACGATTGCGGAGGTGCGATCGCGTGGCACATAGCTCAAAAATTTCCCGAAACACTCAATCGCTTGGCAATTTTAAACGCTCCGCACCCGCAGCGATTCCTACAGGAAATGGCGAGCAATTTAGATCAAATCCGCCGCAGTTGGCACATTTTGGCTTTTCAGGTTCCCGGCATCCCCGAATGGTTGATCCGGCAAAATTTGAAAGATTTTGTGCAAAGTATTTTGCAGGGACAAGCTGTTCGCAAAGGAGCTTTTAGCGCTGAAGAAACTAAGATTTATCAGGCTGCTTTAGAAAAGCCGGGAGTGTTAGCCGCGGCGATGAATTATTACCAGCAGATGTTTCACCCGCAGCGCCTTTGGAATTGGGGACAGAAATTAGAACCGGTGACAGTTCCTACTTTGGTGCTTTGGGGAGAAGAAGATGCGTTTTTGAGCCACAAACTTGTAGAAGGTTTAGACCGATTAATTACGGCTCCGTTTAAGTTGAAATTAGTTCCTAACTGCGGTCACTGGATTCAGCAGGAAGCGCCGCAAACAGTGAATCGAGAATTGCTGAGTTTTCTGAGAAATTCTTCTCGTTCTTTGGCTTTGGCCTAGAAGTTTTTAAACATTGCAAATTAAAACCAGGTTTACCTGTAAAACCTGGTTTTAATTTGTCTCGGGATAGGTTTGTCTAGAGTGCGCGGTGCCTAGAGTTTCTGGATTACCAGAGAATTAAAGCTAGCTGACGCACCCTACTTATTTATCAGTCCCAGAGCAAATTTTCTTGGATCAGCATTGCAATCATTGCAGTTCTGGAAGAAACACCGAGTTTGAGAAAAATCCGCTTCACGTAAGTGGCAACCGTCCAGTGACTGATATTTAAATTTTTGGCAATACATTTGTTTGGCAGGCCTTGGGCTACTAATTGCGCGATCGCTCTTTCCCTCGGACTCAGGCTAATTTCCGATTTGTAACTTGTGCTTTGCATATTTTTGCAATAATGAGGTAAAGACGTAATGAGTTAAGAGCTAATCCATTAAGGGTAGAATTCAGAGTTTTTCTCTAACTTTAGGTAAAGGAGTTTCCCAATCAAATGCAACGTCCCTGTTATATGAATTCCTGTTGCACGCTCGCCATGATTGGGAGTGCGAAGTAGTCCGCGATCCGTGGGGGAATGTGGAATTATTGACCTTGACTTTATCGTTCCCCTCCCACCGGAAACGATATCAATTAACTAGCGGCTAATTTTCCCTGTTTTAAACTTTTGATAATTTGTCCGATCGCGCATTTGCCGCCGGTCTAACTAACACTAAAATCGCACAGGAAGAACAAAATACTTGAGCGCGAGTAAACGCTTGAAGTACAAATTCATCTTCTGTTGAAGCCGAAAGACCGGTCAGAATTGGTCAAACGTCTTGGTTTCCCTGAATCCAGTCTCCCGATGCGATCGGCTCACAGCCATGTTCGTCTAGAAACCGCGCCACTTCGCGCCCTAATGTTCCTGCTGGCAGTTGGCGCAATTTTTCCAAGTCTATTTCAAAATGTCGATCGCTCTCAATTTGAGGATCAATTGTTTGAGCCATCTTTAATATAACTTCTAATTGACCGTAACCCATGATGTATTTCCCTGGTAAAAACGATGTTTCTTCGCACTTTAAATCGCGTTTGTAAAGCTGCTGCGTTTCCCACAAGCCCGGCTGCTTCTAGCTTCAAAAGCCAGAGAATCCTAACTTCAGTCAGAGAAACCGCGTTTCCGGAACTGTTACTTTTATTTACACAACGCCTTGGCTGTGCTGGAATAGCTGTAAAATTCGCCGTATTTAGCGGCGATTGCAACTCCTTTACTTACCTATATAAATTTATTCTGCTGCTAATTATTGGAACCTGCAATGAGCCACAAGTTGAAGCGTGCAAGCCCAGTAATGCAGGTACATACAAGTGAAAAGAGTTGAAGGGAGCTGAACTAAGGTGAAGTTATCCAGAGTAGATTTTTAGGGATTACGCAGTAGTGCCAATCCCTCGTGATTGCCGAATTTGTAGCCGCAATCATGGGGGATTGCCCGTATGCCGTTAGAATGTCGCTCAAATGAGTGACACTCATTTGAGCGACTGGTCAAGTATTTTAACCAACAGCTATAAATAAAGTAGAGATTCATACAAGGTGTGGCGGTGAAAAAACTTGACATTTGGTTATCCACAGGAGTTGTTTCATTAATTTTGTGTGCGGCTGCTAGCGCTACGACTTATGTTAATCCCAACGGTAAAACTACTTTAAACCTTTCAGAAAAAGAAAACAATCGCAGCGGCTTTTATTTTACTCAAGTAGGGGATAGGAAATTTTTGGGCAATATTCAAATTACCCGTTCCGAAGGAGCAGTTGGCTCTTACTATTACAACGGAACTTTCAAAGATAGTGCGATCGGCCCTGGCAGAAAAATTGTGTGTTCTGGAGATATTACCATTGTCAGGCGTCAAGCTGGAAGGAGCAGCCAATTGGGAGCCGAAGTTACTTGGAAGGTGAAAGCAGGAGAAAATTGTCCTTCTCTTGGTAAGACATTTAAACTAAATTTAGTCGAAGCTTTACCGCGTCCTAATGCAAGTGG
The DNA here is from genome assembly GCF_036702495.1 of Microcoleus sp. C2D2. Lineage (NCBI taxonomy): Bacteria > Bacillati > Cyanobacteriota > Cyanophyceae > Oscillatoriales > Microcoleaceae > Microcoleus > Microcoleus sp. C2D2. Next base: position 3,644 of record NZ_JAUBTO010000173.1, read on the forward strand.
CGACTATACTTCTAGCAATGCTAATACTTGGTTGACTGAAACTGCTGGTTCTGGAACTTGGCCTGCTTGGCGAGTCACATCGCGAGATGGAGAACTCAACTGCCGCAAGACGCCAAACGGAGCAATTCAACGAGTTTACCGCGCGGATAGAGATACAGTTGCTCCTGAACTCAGGGGAGTAAATGCGATTACGCTGGCGAACGGTCAACCCTGGTTGCTGACAAGACAAGGCTGTTACGTGCGCGCTAATTCTCAATACGTTCAGCCAATTTCTTTGCCGCAGTAAGTGACAAAAGTCAGTCCTGGACGCACGCTACCAAAAAAAACCCGGTTTCTCATTGTCACGTTCGAGCGTATATGACCAAATTACGTGAAGAAACCGGGTTTTTGCGTCCAGGACACAAAAGTGATAAATAAACTGCTGCGGATCTTAAAGCCCGACTTCTTCAATAAAGAAGTCAGGCTTCTGAGTGTTCTGTTGTTTTAAGTTGTTCTACTTAAAACGTGATTTGCGATTTAGTGGCCCAGCAGCATAGCTTCTTCTGCCAAATCTTTGCTTTCAATAACCTTCGGTTCCTTCAGGATAAAAACACAAAGGAAGCACACAATTACACCAGCAATTCCGAGTACCTCAAAGAAGCTGCGGTTGCCTGCAACTGTTTGGGGCAGAAAGCTATAAAGGGTGGCGTAAATTACAGATCCGACACTGCCGTAAGCACCGATATTTCCGGCAATTTGACCAGTTAGTTCTCGTTTAATTAAGGAGGCGATGCCAAAAGTTGCGCCTGCGGCGGCGAAGACAAAGAAGGCACATAACATGGTCACGATAATCACAATTGCTAAATGCCAGTTTGCCGTAATTTGGCTCATTATTAAATACCCCAATCCCACTCCCCCGATCGTCACTGTCAGCGTCCACTTGCGGCTGCCGATTTTATCAGAAATTAAGCCTCCTGCTGGACGGCTGACTAAGTTCATCAGGGGATAGGTAGCAGCGATGGGCCCGGCGATCGCATGATTTATATTGAAGGTGTGTTCAAAAAATTCCGGTAACATGGAAACCACAGCGAGCTCTGAACCAAAGCTGACTGCATAAGCTAGTTCTAATACGAATACTTGACTGATGTGATAGCGTTCTTGAGGTGGGTAATGTTTTTGACCGGTGACAACTTCTCGGTTAACTTCCCAGGCTTTGTAAGCCTGAATTAAATACAGTGCTGTCAAACTAATCCAAATAGCGTACATCACATTTGCAGTCAGAAAATTTGCTTTCTGCAAGCGCCACACAATCAAAGCTAAGGCACCAAATAGAGGAATATTGGTCATCGACAGTGCCCAAAAGCTTTTGGCGCTGGTGACTTCCATTGCGCCGTTGCGAACCGGGCGCTGATAGACTTTGCCGGGAGGAGTGTCTTGAACGTTGCAGTAAAAAATGACTCCGAAAACTGCTGTGGCAATCCCAGTAAGGGCGATCGCCAGCCGCCAATTTGTGTGTCCGACTGAGAGAAAAGCTGTTCCTGCCGCGATCGCCGGTAACGCTGCTTCTGCGGCAAAAGAGCCAAAGTTGCCCCAGCCTCCATAGATACCTTGAGCAAAGCCGATATCTTTTGGGGGAAACCATTCGGCAACTAAGCGAATGCCAACCACGAATCCAGCGCCGACAATTCCCATTGCCAAACGGCTCAAAACCAACTGATTAAAGTTTTGGGCAAAGGCGAATGCCAGTGTGGGAAATGCTGCATACACCAGGAGTGAAGAGAAGGTGATGCGAGGTCCGAAGCGATCGAGCAACATCCCGATAATAATACGTGCAGGAATTGCGAAAGCTAGGTTGCACAGACTGATGATTCTGGCTTGCCCAACTGTCAGTCCCAAATCGTGCTGCACCGTTGTGCTGAAGGGTGCGTAGTTGAACCAAACTACGAAAGTTAAGAAAAAAGCAAACCAACTCAGGTTCAGAATCCGAAAAGGCCCTCTGAACGATAAAAGCCCTTGAAGCATATATAGCTTGTCCTAATAAATAATACAGATTATTAATTTCGAGTTGACTTTCTAACTGTTTGGGGTAACGCTTTATTTACGATCGCGCTTTTATGTTGCGTTCCAATTCAAGTGGATGTCCAGAGGAAAAATTGTATACAAAGTTACTGTTTGCGATCGAAACCCCAATTAGCGCATGGAATTAATGCAGATATTGCATTTAAACCTAATTTTAGTAATAAATACTTATTGCGTTTAAATAAAAAAAACAGTATATTTGAATACAGAAATTAAATTTATTTTAAAAACAGGTAAGTAAAAATGCTTGTACGCTTAACCGAAAGAGAAACTCAGCAAGGCGATCGCCACTCAATCAGTGCCATGAACAACGGATTAAAGGTTAAATCAAGACTTTTTAGTTTTCTGACAGTATGTGTAGCAGTGGCTGGATGCTTGGGAACTGCTTCAGGGGCGATCGCCCAGGAAGCTCAACCGCAAGTAAAAGCACAGGCGATCGAGCAATCTAATCAGCAGCCAGTCAACAGCACGACAAGTCAACCTACTGCTGTGCCTCAATTCGATGCAGCAGCGCAAGAAGAAATTGCTCAGATGTTGCTGGGATTTATCTATTTTGTGTTGCCAGTGGGTGTGGGCTTAAGTATTTTTCTGCACGACAAATATGCTCAGAAGCGGTCTGCTACTCTCAACCAGCAGATAGAAGTTTTAGAGATTTCCTTGCACCAAACTCCTCAACATTAAACAACGCGGTGAAATACTCTTATTTTAGAACCCCGAATTCTTCGATGAAGTCGGGGTTCTTTGTATTCTCTCCAATGCTTTATATCAATTCCGGTTGCACCGGAATTATTGTTGACTGTTGAGAGTTGACTGTTGACTGTTGAGAGTTGACCGAAAGCATCCAGGATACAAGCCCCCGAATTTATCCGTGGGGTCAATGCTTCAATTCTTTAATCTCAAATCTCAAATCTAAAATCGATTGACTGTTGACTGTTGAAGTCGGGGTCGAAAAACTGACGGGGTAGTTGAGTATTGAGTGTTGATTCGATTTTACGCCCGACGATGCTAGCGGAGTTGATATTACCCCTACATCTTCAGTCCAGGACACACTAGACCCAAAAAACCCGGTTTCTCGTTGTCAGGTTCGAGCGTATAAGCTGTTGCGGCATTTAAATTGTATGTCAAAAAAAATCAAAGTCTTGTGGGGTGGGCGTCCCGCCCGCCCTGAATATACAATTTAAATGCGCGACAGCTTATCACCAAATTACGTGAAGAAACGGGGTTTTTGCGTCCAGGACCGATCTTAAAAAAACAGAATAAACAGAGCCCCGACTTCTTCAAAAAGTCGGGGTTCTAACAGCTATCGCATTTATTGACTAAAAGATTTAGATTTCTTCCAAATCCTCTACAACTTCTACATTATCTAGATCTTCTACATTGTCTAGATCTTCTGCATCCTCATCGTCATTGTCAACAGGGGCAACAGAATTAGCAGAAACCACAGCACCAGTCTCAAGTTTCTTTTTAACTAGATCCTCAATTTCATTTTTGAAGTCGGTATTTTTCTCCATGTGTTGGATCACTTTGTCTCGTCCTTGAGCTATGTTCTCGCCGTTATAGCTATACCAAGAACCTTTTTTGATAATAACTCCCATTTCGTCCGCCAAGTCAGTCAGACAGCCTAAAGTAGAAATGCCTTTGCCAAATACAATGTCAAATTCGGCAATGCGGAAAGGCGGAGCAACTTTATTTTTAGCAACTTTAACTTTCGTGCGGTTGCCGTATTCTTCGGTACCTTTTTTCAAGCTTTGAATGCGGCGAATGTCGAGCCGCACGCTGGCGTAGAATTTCAGTGCGTTGCCGCCGGTTGTTGTTTCGGGGTTGCCGTAAGTTATGCCGATTTTCTGCCGCAATTGGTTGAGGAAAATGACGGTACAGCCGGATTTGCCGATATTGCCGGTGATTTTCCGTAAAGCTTGGCTCATCAAGCGGGCTTGCAAACCCATGTGGGAGTCGCCCATGTCGCCTTCGATTTCGGCGCGGGGGACGAGGGCGGCTACGGAGTCAATTACTACGATATCGACGGCGACGGAACGCACGAGTTGATCGACAATTTCTAGGGCCATTTCGCCGGTATCCGGCTGGGAAACTAAGAGATTTTCAATATCGACGCCTAAAGCTGAGGCGTAGGTGGGATCGAGGGCGTGTTCGGCATCGACGAAGGCTGCGATACCGCCGGATTTTTGGACTTCGGCGATCGCGTGGAGGGCTAGAGTGGTTTTACCGGAACTTTCGGGCCCGTAAATTTCAATGACTCGGCCTTTTGGCAAACCGCCGCCCAAAGCAATGTCCAGTGTCAGGGCTCCGGTGGGAATGGTTTCTACCCTCATGCGAGTGGAGTCTCCCAATCGGACGATCGCTCCTTTGCCAAAGCTGCGCTCGATTTGGGACAGTACGGAAGTTAGGGCTTTTTGCTTTTCTGAGTTTTCAGGTGTAGTTTTTATAGACGCTTCTTTTTTTGCCATTTGCGGTACGCGGGTAGACCCCTTGCGGAGCTTGTTGATTAACTGTACAACACGTATGTTAGCAGTTATTTTTGGGGTCTGGAGGTTCTGGGAGGATCTGGTTGAAGATTCTTGATTTTGGGGAGGCCCCGGCCACTCCCCAGCTTTCACAAGGCTCCGATCTATAAGGTATTTGGCATCCGGCAGAGGGTAGAACGATCGTCTGTTGGGGTATGTACGGGGTATCGATCGCTCTCGGAGTGCGGTTTAGGATGATCTACAGTTCCAAATTCCGTGAAGCGTAGCTATCGCGGAGGGAATCGCAACAATTAGAACGAATATGGGCTCTACAACAACACATCAAAATCAGTTGGGCGATCGCGCAAACGGACGCTGGCTGATGAGCTTATTAGCGATCGGCATTTTACTAGGTATCGGATTTCGCTTTTTTGAGCTCGATCGCAAACTTTACTGGCACGACGAAGCCTACACATCAATCCGCGCCGCTGGTTTCACCCGCCAAGAAATCGACGACAAACTATTTCAAAACCGGATTGTTCCCGCACCTGAATTGCAAAAATATCAGCGGATTAAACCGGGAAGTACAGAAGCAGACACAATTCGTTCTTTAGTAGTGGAAGACCCGCAGCATCCGCCTTTATACTTTCTCATGGCTCGTTGGTGGATGCAGCAATTTGGCAGTTCTCTAACAGCCTCCCGGAGTTTGCCAGCAATATTGAGTTTGCTGTCGCTGCCTTTGATGTACGCTTTAGCTGAGGAACTTTTTGCCTCGAATTTGGCGGCGTTATTAGCAACAGCACTTTTGGCTTTATCTCCCTTTGACATATTGTTTGCTCAGACAGCAAGGCAGTACAGTTTGCTGACAGCCACAGTTATTGGCAGCAGTTGGCTGCTGCTGAAAGCAGTGCGGTTGCGCGGTTGGCAAAATTGGGCGTGTTATTCGCTGGCGATCGCCCTTGGTTTCTACACTCACCCTTTTTTCGGTTTAACACTCATCGGACACGGAGTTTTTATAATTGCTTACTGCTTCTTTGTCAAAAAAACTAAATTGCGAGGTCATGTAACTAATTCCCAATTTTTTTTAGCAGTAACAGCAGCTTTAATATTGTATGTTCCGTGGATTTACGTGCTGGCAACCAACCTGGGACGAGCATCAGCTACGACAGATTGGACGCGAGTATCTCCTGGTTTGCTGTATCTTGTCAAATTGTGGACGCTCAGCTTTACAGCATTATTTTTTGACTTAGACTGCGGCTTTGATAATATTTGGACTTATCTGCTGAGATTACCATTTTTGTTGTTAATTGCGGCAGCCATTTACAAAATCTGCCCCGGGACTAGCAGTTCAACTTGGCTGTTTATTTTAACATCAATTTTTGTACCTTTTTTGCTCCTGGCGTTACCGGATATAATCCTAGGCGGCAAACGTTCCGCCGTCAGCCGCTATCTGATTTCCTGCTTTCCGGGAGTGCAGCTAGCAGTTGCTTACTTGCTCGCAAGTAACGTGAAAAATCAGCAGCGGTTTTGGCAAGTCATTTTAGCCTTGGTATTTACAGCAAGTATAGCATCCTGTACGGTCAGCGCTTTTTCTGATACTTGGTGGAGCAAAGACTTGAGCTATTTTAATGCTGAAGTTGCGAAAATTATTAACAAAGAGGCGATAGCTAACCGATCGATTAAAGATACAATTGTAATTAGCGATCGCGGTAACGATTTTACGAACATGGGAGATGTGCTTTCTCTGAGTTATTTGCTCGACAAAGACGTGCGGCTGATACTGATGAGCCAGTCGCCAGATATGGAGATGCTGAACAAATATTCGGCTCCCCTGGTATTCCGGCCTTCGGAAAAATTGCGCTCGGCACTCAAGCAAAATCAACGCCGCCTAGAGCCGATATTGGAATCTGGCAGACTTTTTCGAGCGCGGCGAGCTTCTTAGAGCAGCTTGACAGGAATGGACGCTCGTCCCGGGTAGGGTGCGTCAGTGGATTTTAGATTTTAGATTTTAGATTTTAGATTTATTCCACAGATGAAGCTGGGAGATTAAACTTTGGTCTAAAATTTTTGGATATTCACGAGAGGAGTACGTGGCATGGTATAGGTTTTTGGGCGGGGGCAGAAAAAACTGTTTGAGTGGCCTCAAATATTGGGACTAACGCACCTTAAATTACTATTTGGGCATTTTTGTCAATATTCCCGGTAAGGTGCGTCAGAAAAAAACTGTGTGAGTTGTCTCAGGTATTTGGGCTGACACAGTTGACATCATCAGCAATAATTATTTGAATACTTAGGATAAAACGCCATGCAAGAGTTAAATAATTCATCTTCCGAATCCGCACAGGAATTTCGCAATCTGCAGACAGAATTACGCGAACGTTGGCGAGGAATCGAAGACTTCGACAGCGGAGATTGTGACATTATTATCCTTCCTTCTCTCAGCTTAGATCAGAAAGAAATGCTGAAAATTGAGGGTGTTTACCACTACGAAGAGCGGCATTTATTTTCATTGATTCGCCTGCGAAATCCCCGCACGCGCTTAATTTACATTACTTCGGAGCCCTTGCACCCGATGATTGTGGATTATTACCTGCAATTGCTGCCGGGAATTCCATTTTCTCACGCGCGCGATCGGCTTTTGCTGTTCAGTGCTTACGATACTTCTGCCAAACCCCTCGCCCAGAAAATTTTAGACCGTCCCCGCTTGATGGAGCGCATTCGTCAAGCAGTGCGGCCGACAAAATCTTATATGGTTTGTTATAACTCGACGCCGTTAGAACGCGAGTTATCTGTTAAATTGGGGATTCCTTTGTGGGCCAGCGATCCCGATCTGTTATACTGGGGAACAAAAAGCGGCAGCAGGCAAATTTTTAAAGAATGTGGCGTGCCTTATCCTGACGGTTCCGATTTGGTTTTGAATGCGGAAGATTTAGCGGAAGCTGCGGCCGCGTTGTGGGAACGGCAGCCGCATTTGCAGCGGATGGTAATTAAGTTAAATGAAGGTTTTTCGGGGGAAGGGAATGCAATTTTAGATCTGAAGCCCCTCGCAGGTAAAGCGCCTACAGAAAGAGCGAAGGCAATTGGGGATAGCTTCCATAATTTGCGCTTTCAAGCAACGGGCGAAACCTGGGAAAATTTTAGCAGCCGCATTCCCGAATTAGGGGCAATTGCCGAAGCATTTATCGAAGGAGAAGAAAAGTTCTCGCCCAGCGTTCAAGGCAGAATTGTCCCCAGCGGTCAAGTAGAAATTCTCTCAACCCACGACCAAATTTTAGGAGGCCCAGACGGTCAAATTTTCTTAGGTTGCCGATTTCCTGCGGACGAATCTTATCGAATAGCGCTGCAGGAATTGGGATGGAAAGTAGGGCAAAACTTAGCTAAAAAAGGCGCTTTAGAGAGATTTGGAGTAGATTTTCTCGCGGTGCGCCAATCAGACGGCAAGTGGGATATCCAAGCAATAGAGATCAACCTCCGCAAGGGCGGCACAACTCATCCTTTTATGGCGCTGAAGCTGTTAACAAATGGTCGGTACGAACGTTCGACAGGATTATTTTACAGCCAGCAGGGCCGTCCGAAATATTATGTTGCTTCTGACAATTTGAAAAAAGAGCGGTATCGGGGATTATTACCGAACGATTTGATGGATATTATTGCTGACAATCAACTGCACTTTGACACCGGTACTGAGACGGGGAGTGTGTTTCATTTAATGGGCTGTTTGTCGGAGTTTGGCAAAGTGGGATTGACGAGTATCGGCAATTCGCCGCAAGAAGCAGAGGAGATGTATAACAAAGTTGTGAAAGTGCTCGATCGCGAAACCTGATACTAAATCTCCTTTAACCATTGATTATTTGGTAGTGGGAAATGGCTAATAGGTAATTGGTACTTTAAACTGACAACCGCAGATTAAAATCTGCGGGTTGCGGTTTGTAGCTAATTTTTAGCGGGATAAATGGGCGTGGGATCGATCGAACCTGTGCGATCGAGCGGCCAAAAACGGACAATCGCCCTACCGATGATATTTGGCCTCGGTACAAAGCCCCAATAATGGCTGTCACAGCTTGCGTTGCGGTTGTCGCCGAGCACCAAGTAAGAATTTGGGGCTACAACTACAGGCCCGTAGGGATACTGCGGAATTTCTTCAATATATTTTTCCTGTAGCGGCTGCTTGTTAATAAAAACTTTTCCCTCTTTGACTTCCACAGTGTCCCCTGGAAGTCCGATCACTCGCTTGATATAGGCATCTTTGATCGGCGGCGGCTGTCCCGTGCACAAACTAGCCGGGTCAGGAGGCATAAATACGATAATATCTCCTCGCTGGGGGTCTTGGAATCGATAGCTCACCTTATCTATAATTAATCGATCGTTAATTTGTAGGGTTGGGAGCATCGAGCCGGTGGGAATGTAGCGAGCTTCGGCAACCAGGGTGCGGATGCCAAAGGCCAAGAATGCTGCTAAGCCGATCGTCTTAATTCCTTCGATCCAAGGATTTTCGGTGTCTTGCGGAGGTTTTTCGTCGGCTGACTTCTCTAGACGAGTCATAAAAAAATTCGGTAAGTGGGTTCCGAGCGCCTCTAAAGACGCGCTCGTGGGAAACGGCAAGGCGGTTTCAACCGCCGTGAATCTTTACTATTACACGGGGATTGCTGGATTCGGTGTAATGAATGTAATGTACGAGCCGTGGGACAATTACCACCTCAAACCTCGCAACCCGCTCACGCATAATGTTTGCTCTTTGGAGCCTAATTGAGAGGGGTGATGTTAGCTTGCACCAAAGTTTACGGCCGGTACTATATTTAGGATACTGACTTAACTCAATAAATCGGTTTAATCCTAAATTTCGCTTGGCTAGGAACTATGGGAAGCATCCTCTGGTAGGTGTTTAACTCTCACCGTTAACGTAGTACCCAGGTACTGAGTCTAGTCAACTGTGATTCAAGTCCAAGGCTAGAAGCCAGCGTGTCTTTAGATGGGGGTCGTTGACATTTCTTACTATTGACAGAACTCTTTTAAGGATAAAATTTTTCAGGTGATCACGCACATTACTCATTTAATTATAGCTTATGCCGACCACATCAAGTTTGTTAATCCGCAGCGCTCGCGTTCTTTTGCCCAACGGCGAGTTTTTAGTAGGGGACGTGGAAATCTGCGAGGGCAAAATTCTTCGGGTTGCTCCGTCCATTGCAGCCGTTGGCGATCGAGAAATAATGGCGAAAGGCTTAACTCTGTTACCCGGAGTAATTGACCCCCAGGTACACTTCCGGGAACCGGGTTTAGAACACAAGGAAGACTTGTTTACCGCTAGCTGTGCTTGCGCTAAAGGCGGCGTGACATCGTTTTTGGAAATGCCGAATACGCGACCTCTGACAACAACCCAAGCTGCCTTAGATGATAAACTAAGTCGCGCTGCCGAGAAGTGTTTGGTGAATTACGGCTTTTTTATTGGTGCAACGGCCGAGAATTTGCCGGATTTGTTGAGTGCGAATCCGACTCCGGGAATTAAGGTGTTTATGGGTTCGATGCACGGCCAGCTTTTGGTCGATGGAGAAGCAACTTTAGAGGCGATTTTTGCTGCGGGCGATCGGCTGATTGCGGTGCACGCAGAAGACCAAGCTAGAATCAATCAGAGGCGTCAGGAATTTGCCGGGATTTCTGATGTGGCCGTTCACTCGCAAATTCAAGACAATCAAGCAGCTTTGTTAGCAACTCAGCTAGCCTTAAAACTTTCTAATAAATATCAGCGCCGACTGCACATTCTGCACCTATCGACGGGAGAAGAAGCTGAGTTGTTGCGGCAGGAAAAACCGAGTTGGGTAACGGCGGAAGTGACGCCGCAGCATTTGTTGTTAAATACCAGCGCCTATGAAAAAATTGGCAGTTTAGCTCAGATGAATCCGCCTTTGCGCGCTCCCCGCGATAACGAAATACTTTGGCAAGCTTTATTAGACGGCGTCATTGATTTTATTGCCACCGATCACGCGCCACACACATTAGCAGAAAAAGCTCAAGATTATCCGAATACGCCGTCGGGAATGCCCGGAGTCGAAACTTCTTTGCCTTTGATGCTGACGCAAGCAGTACAGGGAAGATGTACAGTGGCGCAAGTTGCTAATTGGATGTCGGCGGCAGTTGCTAAGGCTTATAAGATTCCGAACAAAGGGAAAATTGCCCCTGGCTTTGACGCCGATTTAGTATTGGTAGATTTGGACAACTACCGCCTGGTTGTGCGAGAAGAAATGGTGACTAAGTGCGGCTGGAGTCCCTTTGAAGGTTGGAATTTAACCGGATGGCCGGTTGTGACTGTTGTGGGAGGAAAAGTTGTTTTTGAGAAGGGTAAATTGGATACAACGGTTAGGGGGGAAGCCTTGACATTTGACGCTGATTAAGAATCAATAAAGGTAAAGTGTTATAATCAATAGTCCGGACAGTTTTTAGTTCGTACTCTGAAACCATCGATTTTCCGTTGGTAGCGAACTTGCCTTGTAGCCTTGAAACCCTTATTCTACGGTTGGCAATCAAAAACTGTCCGAAGTATTGATAATGACATATTCCCGATCGCAAAGGCGATATTACCCATGCTCCTCGAAGAACTAGAAACACAACTCCTGACCTTAACTCCGACTGAGAAAGCTGAAGTCATCAGACTGTTAGCCCAAAGTTTAAGTAATAGCTGGCCGGGAATTACCAAGACTCCCGACGTGTGTGGTGGCGATGCTTGCATTGCCAAAACTCGCATCCCTGTTTGGCTGCTTGAAAGTTTTCGCCGCGAAGGTTCAAGCGATGCCGAACTTTTACAATTTTATCCCCATCTAAGCGCTGCCGATCTAGTCAATGTTTGGACTTATTCTGATGCACATCAGGAGGAAATCGAACAAGCAATCGGCAAGAATGAGGAAGCCTGAGTCATGCTAAATTTGTATGCAGACGAACAATTTCCTTTGCCCGTTGTGCAATTGCTGCGCGCTTTTGGTCACAATGTCCTCACGGTTCAGGAAGCAGGAAAAGCAGGACTTGGGATTCCAGATCCAGAGGTGCTAGCATTTGCTATAAGCAACGATCGAGCTGTTTTGACATTAAATCGATTTGATTTCATCGGACTGCACAACCGACAGCCAGGCCACGCTGGTATTATTGTTTGTACCAAAGATAGGAACGTAGAAACCCACATTCCGCAGGTCTTTAAATACAATTGAGGGTTATAAATTTTAAAAATTAAAGCCTGAAGTGATTACGGGGCA
>NZ_JAUBTO010000174.1:0-15254 GCF_036702495.1 Microcoleus sp. C2D2
TAAACGCCCAAAATATATCACCACGCTCAAAAAGCAAACGTGGTGAGTTTGGGAACCCTATCACTAGGGATATTAAGGCCGCAATGTCTTAAGAATCCCCGTGCCTTCAGGTCGGGGAGTGTCAAGTTGCTGATATTTCCATCAAGGGTTTCAAACGCGATTCACTATTGGGGTCATACCCATAAGCCCAACTCTGAAACTCTTCCAAAGCGACCCGTTCTCGCGCCGCTTTTTCTGGGTCTTGTGTTCCTATGTCCGTTGCATAGAAGCGCTGTTCGGTCAAAGCACTTTGGGCTTGGATCGCTTGGGTACGCGGGATGCGTCGGTTCTCATAGGTGGTCAAGGCTTCTGCGATGCTGGACGACTCGGAAAGACATTGAGCCAGTTCGCAGGCATCTTCAAAAGTGCTATTAGCTCCCTGTGCCATGGAAGGGGCCATTGGATGGGCGGCATCGCCTAGAAGCGTCACCCGTCCTTGACTCCAACTTTTCAAAGGCAGGCGATCGCAGATAGGCGAAAATAAAATCTGCTCCGGATCAGTAGCTCCAATGATCTCCCTGAGGGGTTCCCAGCAGCCGGAAAATTGATCGACGACGCGAGACTTGATTTCTGCTGCACTCTCATGCACAGGAGATTTTGGCATCAACACCCGTACCGTCCAACATCTATAGCCGTCACCCACATCGAAGAAGTAAATTACTTTTTGCTCTCCCTTCATAAAAATCAGTTCATTGGGATTGAGCAGTTCGTGGTTATATTCGATCACTGCCCGCCAAGACATACTGCCCAAATAACGAGGTTCCCCATCACCGATCAGGGTTTTTCGCACTGGGGAGTTAATCCCATCTGCACCAATCAGCAGGTCTGCCCGTACTGATTTATCCCCATCAAAATAGGCTGTCACCCCGTTCTCATCTTGTTCAAAGCCGATGCAGCGATAATCCAAGTGGATCGCTTCCGGGGGGAGTGCACGGGCCAAGACTTGCTGCAAGCGCCACCACCAGAAAAGCAACGTTGGCTGCCCGTATTTCTCCTGTTGGGTAGCTGTGCTTTGTGTGATTGTCTCTCCTGTATTTTTTTTGAAAACACTCTGATTTAGTGGGCAGCTTGCACGTTTGAGTTTCTCGACGATACCTGGAGAGATGGCATCAAGGGAGTTTAAGCCGTTCGCAAATAGAGCCAAACCCGCTCCCACTGGGCGAAATTCTTTGGCTCGTTCATAGACATGGGCATCTATGCCTTGTTTTCGCAGGGCGATCGCCGTTGCCAGACCTCCAAGCCCACCACCAATAACTGCGACTTTGTCAACAACAGGACGGCTAACTTGTTTGATTTCCATGTTCTGTACCCGATCGATTGATGATTCTTGATGCCTATTTGGGAAGTCTTAATTAGAGGATCCACTGGTCGAGCAGCATCCGATGCTATAACAGTTCAGATGCTTTTTGCATGGGCTGCTGAATGCTGATTTGAGCCTGGCTAGCGATCGCCAGTTTACACTATTTTTGGTGATGATTGGCTACCGCTAGCGATCGCAATTAACGCATTGCGATCCTTGAGCGTGTTACTGCGAGGTAATAAACTTGGTTTGTGACCGATCGCAATTTTAACCAGCATCAGATGTAACTGGTACTCGAACGTCTATTTTCAAGAATGGACAACTGGGTGATGCAGAGTTACCGAGCTTCTTGAGTATGTATTACTCATTATTGTCTCGGATGATTCACTTTGAGCCACTCAACCCGTGTACGCTGGCCCTTGGGGGTGCGGAATGTGGGCTAGAATATGGCTAAAAGATGTCAAATGGGTTCTCTAATAAATATAAAGTATAAGCAAGATAGATGCGCCCAAGCAATTAGGGCTGATTTTATTTGAGATTGAGTTTTTGGTATTAACGATTAGTTACCGACTGTAGCTGCGAGTTAACCTGATTTTAAAGTTTCAACCTATTGTTAACACTAATTTAAATTGGTATTGAGTCGGTATTCTTTACACAATTCCTTAATTCAAGCAAGAATTGGACAGCGAGGGATTTTTTAACGGAATCTTAACTTAGCGCTGTCATGAGCTATTATTGACAAGAGGTATGCCCAAGATAGCACAGTAATTTACGAGTAGGTGATGGATGCAACCGGCCGTGACAAATCAGTTAAATAATGCTTTCACCCTGTTTCTCAGCTTGTTAGTAGAAGCAATACCTTTTCTGCTGCTGGGAGTTTTATTCTCAGGTTTGCTGCTGGGGTTTGTAGACGAACGCAAACTCGTATCCCGCATCCCGCGAAACCCCCTGCTGGCGGCTTTGATGGGCAGTTCGATCGGCTTTTTGTTTCCCGTGTGCGAGTGCGGTAACGTGCCCGTAGCCCGCAGGTTACTGATGCAGGGAGTGCCCGCACCAGCCGCGATCGGCTTTTTGCTCGCGGCCCCCACAATCAACCCCGTGGTAATTTGGGCGACTTGGACGGCATTTCGCGAGCAGCCAGAAATTGTAGTTTTGCGGGTGGTATTTTCTCTGTCTACAGCCACAATTATCGGCTGGGTGTTCAGCGCCCAAAAAGACTTGCGGCCTCTGCTGCAACCCTCTGTAGCCCGCGCGATCCCCCTGCCAAAACCAGAGTTTTCCGAAAAAGAACTCGTCCAAGCCAACACTCAGTTGCTGTTGCAGTCGGGAACATTTATGCTCGGTCAGCCGGGGGGGGCGGTGCCGATCGAATCTTTGCTACAAGACGACTGGAAGCGATTACAAACAGGCCAAACAGAAAAAACCTCGAAACGTTCTTCCATGTTCCACCGCGTTTCTAAAGAGCGTCTGCGCCTGCTTTTAGATACTATGGTACAGGAGTTGCGCGAATTGGGAGGAGTGTTGGTAATCGGAAGTGCGATCGCAGCCATCATTCAAGTTGGCGCACCCCGCGAACTAATTCTCAACCTCGGCCAAGGCCCCGTTTCCTCGATTCTAGCCATGCTGCTATTAGGTGCAGTCGTATCGATTTGTTCTACAGTAGATGCCTTTTTTGCCCTGTCTTTTGCTTCCACATTTACCAGCGGTTCGCTGTTAGCATTTCTCGTTTTCGGTCCGATGATTGACCTCAAAGGCATCGGTTTAATGCTGTCAATTTTTAAAGGTCGAGCCGTAGTTTACTTAATCGTCTTGGCAGCTCAGTTAACCTTTTTAATGACCCTCGCTGTCAACTTGCATTTAGGTTAATAAATTAGCTCCAACAGACAACTAATACCCTTTGAGATTTTATATTTTCAAATACCTTGATTCACCACACGGAAGTCACAGATATACGGAGAGCTGTTTTTTCCCTCTTCCTTCTTCGTTATTCCCTCTTTTTCTTCCTTCTTCGTTATTCCCTCTTCTTCTGCTTTTTTTCTTCTTCCTTCAACGTCTCAATCCCCAATTATCAATGACTCTTAAAAAATGAATCTTAAAAAAATTAGCCCCTGGCTGGACGCCCTAGCTATCTTAGCGTGGGGAGTATTGCTCCTCAAATATTGGATCACCGGCAAATTAGGCATTCTCATTCACCCCAACTACTTTGGCTTGACTCTAGCGGGAGGAATCGGCTTAATGGTGGTTGGCGGGTTAAAAACTTGGGAACTCTTAAAACTCGATCGCACCACAAAGCAATCGCGGACATCACCAGCAAATAACTCTCTCAGAATCACAGAAGTTGAACACGTTACTTTGTTTCCCCCCAGTATCGGCAGCACCTTAATGTTGAGCGTCGCATTAATAGGTTTACTAACAACGCCACGCACATTTACCAGCCAGACAGCATTAGAACGAGGCCTCACCGAATCCCTGCCAATCACCCGACTGCAACCTCAAGAATTTCGCAATACTACAAAACCCGAACAGCGATCGCTCGTCGAATGGGTGCGACTGTTAAATTTCAATCCAGAGCCCGATACATACAGAGGTCAAAAAGTCAAAGTTCAAGGATTTGTAATTCACCCCCCCAACATAGCAGAACAATATATGTGGATCGGGCGTTTTATCATTACCTGCTGCGCTGCCGACGCCTATCCGATCGGGTTGCCGGTAAAATTACTGATCGGTCAAAGCCGCGCCGCCTTTGCCCCAGACAGTTGGCTAGAAATAGAAGGAGAAACGATCGTAGAAGAACTGCAAGGTAAGCGCAAATTAATCATTCAAGCATCCTCTCTCAAACCAATACCCGAACCAAAAAACCCTTATGATTATTAGATGTGGAGTAAGTATGAGATTAAATTTTACCTTTGTGATTGCGAGATGGACACTCCAGACTCGTCCGACCTATGCAAATTAAGATACTGTACAGTCAGCTATAAAAGTTGCCACAGTATCCTGTAGTAGTTGCCAAAAGTAAATTCAGCAACTACACTCGTCATTAGTAAATAAATTCTGAGTATATGTCATCCGGAAAAAAATTAGCTATCAAAGGTGCAGCCTGGACGATCGCCAGTTATGGAAGCAGTCAAATTATCCGATTTGCCAGCAACCTAATCCTGACGCGTCTGCTTTTGCCAGAACTATTTGGTCTGGTAGGTCTAGCCTACGTTTTCATCGTAGGGATCAACTTATTTTCAGACATAGGTCTAGGCCCAAGCATCATCCAGAACAAGCGCGGGGAAGATGCTCAATTTCTCAACACCGCTTGGACAATGCAAGTCATTCGCAGCTTTTTGGTTTGGATTTGTTTGATTATAATTACCAAGCCTGTTGCTAGTTTTTATGAAGATCCCCGTCTCCTGTGGTTGATTCCAGCAATAGGTATAAATTCCCTACTAGCAGGGTTCAACTCGACTGCTAAACCCAGCCTCAACCGGCAGATGGCAGTCAAGAGAGTAGTAATTTTTGACTTGGGCCTACAGATCGTTTCTACTACAGTGATGATTGTCTGGGCCTGGTTCGATCGCAGCGTCTGGGCGATCGTTGTCGGCGGCTTTACTAATAGTTTAGTCGAGTTAATATGGAGCCATTTTTTGATTCCCGGCAAATCAAACCGCTTTGCTTGGGATAAAGAAGCAGCTAAAGAAATATTTTCTTATGGTAAATGGATATTTTTGTCTACGGCTTTGTTTTTCTTGTGTTCTCAAGCCGATAGACTAATCCTTGGGAAAATATTTACTTTAACAATGTTGGGCATTTACGGCATCGCTTATACTCTCGGCGATATGCCGCGCCAAGTAATCATCGCCATTAGCGGCAGGGTGATTTTTCCCTCGATTTCTCTGCTGGCAGAGTTACCGCGCGAGGAGTTGCGCGCGAAGATACTTAACAACCGCAAGCTAATTCTAATACCGTTAGCCGTAGGTTTAGCAATTTTTGTGAGCTTCGGAGATCAGTTAATTTTAACACTGTACAGGAAAGAGTATGCGGCGGCATCTTGGATGATGCCTATCTTGGCTTTAGGTATCTGGCACACCACCCTCTACAGTATGATGGGTTCTTGTCTGTTAGCCGTAGGAAAGTCTCAGTACCCAGCTATGGGCAATCTGGTGACTTTTGTGAATCTATGTATAAGTATACCGCTGGCATACCACTTAAAAGGTAATTTAGGCGCAGTGATTGCTATAGCTCTCGGCGACCTTCCTACCTATGCAGTAATTAACTACGGTTTGTGGCGAGAAGGACTAACTTGTTTTTGGCAGGATATTCAATTAACAGCACTGTTTGTAGGGGTGCTGGTCACTCTCATTTGGTGTAGAGTGGCTTTTAGTTTTGGCCTGCCGATCGATAAAATATCACCAATGGATTTAATCCCAATCAATCCACTGTTTCAGTAAACAAAAAGGAGATGGTCTATATGGCAGCAGAAAAAAATACAAGAAAAAAAGTAATCCACTTTATCTTTTTACAAATGGCTCTGTTACAAGAAATATCGCGAGTTGCCACGAGGTATACTAAACTGATGTTTTTTTATCAAAGAAATCGCATTATAAATTTATTCAAAGAAAACGAACAGCCCGCAAAAGAACGGCCCAAAGTCTTTGCGGCTGTAGCACACATTACATCAGTTGAAGAATCTAACAATCCAGAAAAAGCCACAGAAAAAATAGAGAGACTCAGGCAAACAATAGATGGCCTCTTGACGAGTTTTGCTCATTGCGACCTGAGTATTGCGATCCAAACTCTACCGAACAGGCACGTTACAGCCTACTTACCTGAATATCAAATTAAGTGCATTCAGATACAAGAGGATCCTGAATGCGACCCGATGTTTGTAGAGTTTAGACTTCAGGAAGAATTTGTCGAAAGAGTAGAAAAATTTGACTGGTTTTTATTCATAGAAGATGACATTGTTTTGTACGATGCTTTCGTCATAGAAAAATTAGAAAAATTTAACCTACAAAGCGGGTATGAGAAGGCTATTCTTTACCCAAACCGTTTTGAAATGTATCAAGGAACCAAGAGATATATTGATTTGATAATAGATCCGCAGCTCTCGTGGAATCAGCTATCTAGTGTAGAGATAGAAGGTGTAAAATTTGCTGAGTTTAGCAATCCTCATTCTGCATTTTACTGTTTGTCAAGAAAGCAGATGAAACAGTGGATAAAATCCGGTCGCATCTTCAAAAATCAAGTAATTAATGTCGGACCTTTAGAGTGTGCAGCAACTTTTTGTCTTTTGGAATGTTTCTCAATATATAAGCCTCACCCGTCAAACTTAAACTATTTTGAGGTCAGGCATTACGATAGCAAATATTCTAAGTTATATCCCGAACCGGGATCGCCGTATACACTGTCAGCGGTTAATAATAGTTCCAACATACCAATCGTCAAGGATTCGTGAAAGGGATCTAAGTAGGTCGCCAGTCGATTTGAGATTTGAGATTTACTCCACCGATGAATCTGGAACCTTGAACTTGGGTCTAAGATTTTGGGCGGTTCACAACTCCTGTCGGAAACTTGTATCCGTTTTTGGGCGTGGTCATGATTATTTAGTAGGATGGGTAGAGCGCTAGCGTTACTCATCAACCGATCGCACAATTGGCGATTGGAGATTTGAGATGGGATTAAAAATCTTAAATCTCAAACAGTCCAGGACGCAACTGGCACAATGGTAGTGCGATCGACGGTCGTCAATACCTCTATCGAGCAAGCAATTTTGAGCCATTACGCACGGTACAAGCTTAGATTTAAGATTTAAAATGTCAAATCTCAAATCGGTATACTTCGTTGCAGCCCTTTCGCCTGGTAAAAAAAACGGGTTTCTGAGGGTCGGGAGTGCGCCCAAGACTGTAAAATTTAATAGGAAAATTGGGTAGTTATTTTTCAGCAGAAATAGGAGAGAAAGATTTGTGAGTATTTTTAACAAAAAAGTTAATCCTTCACCCTTCGCTATTCTGCCATTTAAACAGCCGATCGACCGCATGGCGATCGTCCTCATGCTAGTGCTGAGCGTCTTAATCGGACTGCTGGTGTACAGCGGCGACCGCACAGCACCCAGAGTGCGAGAATTCACCTGGGAAAACAAACAAATCGGCGCCGAAGATACCGGCTTTATCCTCACCTTCTTTCGGCCGATGAACCAGTCCAGCGTTGAGGAAAACTTAAAGCTAGAACCCCCCCTCCCCGGTAAATTTAGTTGGGCGGGAAGGCGCATGGCTTACACCCTCCAAGATCCAGCACCCTACGGCGTTACCTACACAGTAAAACTCGCCGGAGCAACCGACAAGTATTTCGGAGACAACAACCAAAATAAAGGAACGCCAATGCAACCGTTTAGCAGTTCCTTTCGCAGTCGCGATCGAGCTTTTGCTTACATCGGTCTCCAAGGCGAAACAGAAAGCAGATTAATGCTAGTAAATCTCACCAGCAGCGACTCGAAACCGATACCGCTGACTCCCAAAGATTTAGTAGTAACGGATTTTAAACCTTATCCCGACAGCGATCGTATTTTATTCTCAGCCACAGATAGATCGATCGCCCGTACTCGCGGCACCCTAAATCAAGAACTATTCACCGTCACCACCGGCCTCAACCCCCAATCTGGATCGGAGCACCCAGCCGGTAGAATCGACAAAATCTTAGACTCCAAAGATTACCAAAACCTCAAATTTGACCTCTCAGCAGACGGAAAAATCATCATTATCCAGCGCGTCAACCGCCGCAATCCCGGCGATTTCAGTCCTTGGATTTTGGAAGAAAAAGCGCCGCCCCGACGCTTGGAAAACGAACAAGGCGGAGATTTTATGATTCGCCCCGACAGCAAATCGATGGTAATATCTCAAAAACAAGGATTAGCGATCGTCCCCCTCAAACCCGAAGCAGACCCTGTAGAATTTTTGCCAAAATACGAACAAGTATTGGGCATGGCCCGCGACAACTCCGCCGCCGCCTATGTTAAATACAACAGCGACTTTACTCGATCGCTTTTCATCTTAGATAACCAAGGTGCAGAACAAGAAATATTGCGGATTCCCGGCAGCATTATCGCCGTTTATTTCGACCCCCGCAAAGACAAAGACAGCCAAGTCCAGCGTCTCTACTGTTTGTTAGCGCAACGCCTCCAAACAGAAAGCTACAAAGAACAGCCTTTCATCGCCGCCATCGACCTCAAAAAAGAGGGCACTCGTTTGGTAGGAACCATCAAACCGCTGCTGGTTTTGCCCAACCAATTAGATACCCAAATCAGTTTATCTCCCGACGGGCTGGCATTAATTTTCGACCAATCAGTCACAGCAGCAAATCCCTCAGCAGCAGACAGTCCCCGCAACTCGGGCGGACAGTCGATCGCCACGGGCCGCCTCTGGCTGCTACCCTTAGTAGGAGAAATACCCGCAGACGGTTCTCCCGCAAAAGTACAGCCAGAAGAACTGCCCTTTGCCGGCTATCATCCCCGCTGGCTGCCCTAAATCGATTTGAGATTTTAGATTGACCGATATTGGTAAATATCAATAGGGTAAGGCGATCCGTGCGCACCCGGCGTTTCCACGTGCGCGATTGCGTACCCTACTTTTACTAAATTGAATATAGTTTTAAGATTTAAGATTGGAAATTGAGTTGATACTAGGCGATACTGGTAAATATTACAAACTTTGAAACCAACTCACCAGCCTGCAATTTCACATCTAAAACCTCAAACCTAAAATCTAAAAGTCGCATGACTCCCGAAGAAATTAGCAATACCCTTAAAGAGTTATTTGGTGACAGTGTTGAGACGCCTGCTGCCACTTCTTGGCAAGTAGAAACCCCCAAATTTCGCCTGTTAGTCCTCCTTTCAGAAGACGGGACTTGGCTGCGGATTTTGCTGCCGATCGGCGATGCCCAGGAAGCTCAACCATTTTTTGATAAACTGCTAGAAGCTAACTTTGACACCACCCTCGAAACTCGCTACGCCATACATCAAAACGTTTTGTGGGGAGTATTTCAGCACAGCCGGGCCACACTCGCCGCCTCCGATTTCTCGGCAGCCGTCGCCAGACTGCTGGCTTTGCAAGAGCGAGGTTTGTCCGACTTTTTCGGCGGTTTGATAGAAAGCCGCATCCGTCAAATCATCAAAGCTGCGAAGATGCAGGGACAGTCTGTCGAAACTACCCTTCAGACTTTAGACCGTTTCTACGCAGAGGGATTGATGGGTGAAATGGAACTAGGGCGAGAGTCTCGCGAAAATACTCTCGCCGCTTGGCGGTATCAGCTAGAACGCCTCTGGCCGGAGGTGGAACCCTAAGACGATTTGAGATTTGAGATGGCAGATGGCAGATTGCAGATTGCAGATTGCCAAAAACTGACCATCGTCGAGGTTGGAAAGTTGCCTAAAGTTGCATTTCTTTTTAGTGGTATAGCAACCGCGCCCGACGGACGCGCCAGCAGGTTTTTAATTGCACTTTCCCCATGCGGTCGATTGCTTCTTCCTTCTCTCGCGACGATAACTAAAGCCTTCCATCCGTTACATCCTCAGAAAGCGAATCCGTTGCCGAACTTCCTTCTGCTGTACAAGATGCGGATTTTGGCAACAGACCGCAGTCTTGACCGTTGAGGCTTCAAGCCACTTCCACGATCGCCAATCCGGGCCCTCGAACCCTCGAAGGATGCCCGTATATTCACTGATAACCCGCGATCTTTTCTCCAATTCCCTACCAGAACCGGAAACATAGTATAACAGATAACAACAATCCCTGATAAATTTTTAAGATTTTGGGAAAACACGCGCGAGCCGGTATATCATGGTAAAAAGTTTACAGCAAAGCTCTGTAAGTTTCACAAAAGCTTCGATCGTTTAACATCGATTTATAAACAAAATCTTTACCAGACAATGGTTGTGCGATCGGGTTTTCCCATCCGGTGCTGTTGTAATTCAACAAATTAGCAACTACCCCTACCAATTACCCGTTACCAATTAATAGCAACTTAACTAACAGCCGGTTCGTCCAAGGTGTGTATTTAGAGGGGAGTTAAAGGAGGCGCCCCGGCCAGAGTACCCCGAATCAATCACCGCTCAAAAATGAAAGGCGCGCCGGTCCGAGGTACCAAACCCCCCAATTATATTTCGGGAGCATCTTGATTCTCAATGTACTTTCTAGGAATTGAAACAGTAATACAATCATCACTATGTGACGAAATAGAGTATATTGTAATTAGGTCGAAAACAAGAAGTTTATGCAACTAACCTATAAGTACGCACTAAAACCCACTAAACATCAAGCGGTGACGATAACGACTCACCTCGAACTTTGCCGTCGGCAATACAACTACCGATTAGGTGACAGATTTAAACGGTGGGAATCCACCAGAACACCCCTCAATGCCTGCCCTTTAACTGCATATCGAGTTTCACTAGAGGAAATCTACAATAATATTCCTCTAACTAGAGTGCAAACCAGAGATGGTAGGAAAAAAGATGGCTCTGGTAATCCCTTAACAAAAAAGGGTGATGTTGTATCAAACATTGATGGTGGTTACGTCCAAGGGGTAACTGTACAGTTAGCTGACTTGAAAAACACCAAAAGACTATTTCTTGATTACAAGCTCTTGGATTGCCAGGTTTTGCAGGATGTAGTGCATCCTGGGGAAACTTCATTTCCCAAGTTTACGACCCCCGACAAAAATGGCAATCGTAGAGGCAAGCCTAAATTTAAGGGTTTCCATTACTACAAATCTCTTACTTATCCACAACTAGATAATTTGAATATTATCAAAGACGAGCAAAATAGGATTTGTATCGACCTAGGGAAAGTAGGTCAAGTGCCAATGGTATTCCAGAGGTCAATACCGAAAGGATTTAAGGTTAAGACGGGAACGGTTATCCCAGAAGCAGAGGGATGGCATATTTCCTTAACTGTTGAATATCAAAGAGTTCCAGTAACGGTTGCAGAAATTCAGCCGAGCGCCGAAAACAGTATGGGTATTGACTTAGGAATTGCTAATTACGTTTATTTAGGAAATGGAAAAAAAATTGAAAACCCGAGATTTTTGAGAGCATCTGCTGAAAAGTGGGCCAGACTTCAAGCAAAGTTAGCTAGCAGGGTTAAAGGTTCTAAGCCCTGGAAAATCCTCAAAGGCAAGATTTCTAAGCTCCATCAATTTGTAGCTAGAGCAAGCCTGGATTTCCCGTCCAAAACAGCACATAAGTTATTTGATAAGTGTGAGGTTTGGGTTGTAGAGGATTTGAGTCTTAAGAATTGGACTAGACGCGCCCCAGTCAAGACTGATATTGAAGACGGCAATTTAGTTTACTTACCAAATGGTCAAGCAGCTAAGAGCGGTTGGAATAAATCAATACTTGATGCTGCTCAGGGTCAATTTACTACTGTCATCAAATATGTCCATGGGAAATTAGGTAAAAGCGTTGTATTCGTTGACCCCAAGGGAACTTTTCAACGTGGGAATTGTCTCTACAAAAAGCCTAAAGAATTGTCATACCGATGGCATTCCTGTAAGTGTGGGGAGTCCTGGGATAGAGACGAAAATTCAGCCAAGCCGATCAAAAAGATTGGATTGAATTACGACAGTGGCGGTGCTTCTACGTCACTCAAAAAAGCCCTTGCCTCGAGGGAAAAAGAAGCCTGCGGTCTAACGGTACTCCGTTGACCGTCAGGTTGGTTAACGTTATCCATCAATACAAGATTATAACAGGGGTTTTATTTATGTTTGCTCTGCGTGAGACTAGCTCGGATTTATCAGTGTTGCCTATACCTGAGATTTGTACTTGGAACATCTCCTTAGAATCAACTCTTCTAGACCTGCCACTCTACAACTACCAAATTGAATTAACTCAAAAGGCAAAAGAAGTAGCCCTGGCTTTTGAAGAAAATTCCCTGCTGCCCGGGGTCATTTTGACAGATCGCGGTAATTTTGTCGGCATACTATCCAGGCGTCTATTTTTTGAAAAAGTTAACTGCCGCTACGGATTAGAAATGTTTTTCAAGCGACCAATAGAGGTATTATACAAGTTTTCCAAGCCAGAGCCGCTGGTACTTCCCGGCAGTAAATTAATAGTAGAAGCCGCCCAGGAAACCCTTGAGAGGTCAGCCGAATTAATTTACGAACCTGTAGTAGTGGAAGTAGCACCTCAGACTTACAAACTGTTAGATGTATACCAATTAATCGTCGCTCAATCCAGAATTCACCAATTAACAAATAAGTTGCTCAACAAGCAAACTGAAGCCAAACTCATCCAAACAGAAAAAATGGCTAGTTTGGGGAGGATGGTAGCAGAAGTAGCTCACGAAATCAGAAATCCGCTGAACTGTATTTGGGGAAATTTGACTTTTCTGCTGTCCTATTTTGAAGACTTGCTTCAGCTCATGTCGGTTTATGAAGAAGAATATTCGGCACCGTGTCCCCGAATTGATGCCCTCAAAGAAGATATTGACTTTGATTTTTTACAAACAGATTTGCCAGTCACCTTAGAAGGGATGGAGCTGGCAGCCTCGCAATTGCTAAAAATAGTTAACGGGCTGCACCACTTCTCTCACATGGACGAGAGAAAGCCAGTGAAGACAGACATTCACGAATGTGTGGAAATGACGCTGTTAATTCTGAAAAACCGCTTTAAAAGCAGCATAGAAGTGGTAAAAAATTACGGCGAACTGCCGCTAGTTAGCGGCTATTCCGGTCAGTTGAGTCAGGTGTTTTTGAATTTGTTAGTTAATGCTCTAGACGCCCTGACAGAGTACGCAGCCGATCGAGAAATACAGACCCAGTCCCGGGACAACTGGCGCCCCCAAATCCAAATTACCACTAAAGTCATAGAAACCGAAGACGGCAAGCGGGTCGCAATTTGCATTGCCGATAACGGACCCGGCATTCCCCCAGAAAATCAGCAGCAGATATTTGACACCTTTTTTACCACTAAACCTGCAGGCAAAGGAACTGGTATGGGGCTGGCTATCTGCCATCAAATCGTCACCGAAAAGCACGGCGGCCAACTTTCATTGCGATCGCAACCCGGCAAGAACACCGAATTTGAAATTATCCTGCCCATAGTTCGCTAAATATGATTAACTCAAGAAACGTCTCCAGGCTCGCTCCTGCGGTGAAATGATAGGCTACCTTAGTAGTACGTTATCATTTCACTTTCCCAGCGTTTCGGCAACTAAAAGCTCCAGTGGCAAATAAATTCAGTTCCCAACTCCTTGGCCCTTCACTCTCCGAAGGCAGCCCTCAAGACCTTTCCCTAGAGTCTACCCTCTGGGATTTGCCCCTGTATGAGTTTCAGGTTGATTCGAGCTGCAAGACGATCGCAGTTGCCGAAATTTTTGAAGAGCATCCCCTAGTGCCGGGAGTCGTCTTGCTGGAAGCAGGAGAGTTTGCTGGCATGATATCCCGCAGCCAACTCCTGGAATATTTCCTCAAATCCCAGGGTCCCGAGCTATTTTTGCACCTGCCACTGAAAGTTCTCTACAGTTATGCTCGCGTCGAAATATTATTGCTCCCAGAGACTACCACCATTTTGACTGCAGCTCCAAAAGCTCTGCGCCGATCGCGCCAATTGCAGTCTGAACCAATCGTCGTCCAAATAGACTCCCAATCTTACCGTCTCTTAGACCCTCACGCGCTAAACATCGCCTACTGGCAAATTCGCGGCATAGAAACTCAAGTCCGCTACGAAAGAGCCCAAACTCAAATGCTTCAAACCGAAAAAATGGCTAGTTTAGGGCGTTTAGTCAACGGAGTAGCCCACGAAATTTTAGATCCGGTAGGCTTTATTTGGGGCAATTTAACCTACGTCAGCGACTACAGCAAAAACTTGATGGAGTTGCTCTCAGTTTACGAGGCGCACTGTACCGAAGCCTCGCCGGAAATAGCACGGCTCAAGGAAGAGATAGACTATGACTTTTTGCAAAACGATTTCCTCCGAACTGTTGCCAGCATCAAATCCGGAGCCGAACGTTTGAGCAAGCTGGCAACCAGTTTGCAAAACTTCTGCCACATCGACGATATTTATCCCAAACCGACCGACTTGCACGCCAACATAGACAGCATTGTTTTGCTGCTCAAAAGTCGTTTGACCAAGGAAATCCAAGTAGTAAAACACTACGGCAACCTGCCGCCAGTGCCGTGCTATGCAGGACAGCTAAACCAAGTATTTATGAATATCTTGACGAATGCTATTGATACATTAATTAACGAAGCAGTGGCTCAAGAATTCGCGAAAGAGTTTAAAGGTGAAGGACTCAGAGACTTCGATCGCCAGCCTCAAATTGAAATCACAACTCAAGTCTGCTGTCCCGAACCTGCGACCGATTTAGACACACTTCATGTTCGCTGGGTTTCGATTTGCATCGCAGATAACGGGCCTGGAATGTCACCTAGCAAGTACAAAAAAATTATAGAATCATTCTCTACGCAAAAACGCGCCCTCAAAGAAACCAGTTTAGCAGTTTGCTATCAAATAGTGAGGGGCAAACACGGCGGTGCATTCCGAATGCGATCGGAATTAGGCAGCGGCACCCAATTTGAAATTTTGTTACCCTTAGCTTAAAGAAGGAAGAAGTCATTAGTCAGTAGTCATTAGTCAGTAGTCAGTAGTTATTGGTTATTAGTTATTGGTTATTAGTTATTAATTATTATGAAAAATACTGCTACATATAAATTAGAGGCAATCTTCTGCAGGGAAACGGCAATGCTGTGTCCCTACCTGAAAACTGCTGTAACAGTCAACAGTCAACAGTCAACAGTCAACAGTCAACAGTCAACAGTCAACAGTCAACAGTCAACAGTCAACAGTCAACAGTCAACCATTAAGTAGTTAAGCAAAATTAATTACATAATTTTCTCCAAATTCTTTAAGTATTTTTTCCACACATGAAACAAGAGC
>NZ_JAUBTO010000175.1:0-14950 GCF_036702495.1 Microcoleus sp. C2D2
TCTGGTGGAACAGGCATTTTGTCTGTTGATATTTAAAGAACAGGCAAGATGCCTGTTCCACAAAGGTTGAATTTTCTGGTGGAACAGGCATTTTGTCTGTTGATATTTAAAGAACAGGCAAGATGCCTGTTCCACAAAGGTTGAATTTTCTTGTGGAACAGGCATCTTGCCTGTTCATAAAAGGTTTTGACACTAAGCGCTATAATCAAAAAGCTTTATTTTTAGTCCATAACCCCCAACCATGAGAACTTACTACTGCGGCGAACTGCGAAGCGAACACATCGGAGAGACTGTCACCCTTTACGGCTGGGTGGATCGCCGCCGCGATCATGGCGGGGTGATTTTTCTGGATGTGCGCGATCGATCGGGTATTGTGCAAATTGTCAGCGATCCTGAACGGACTCCCGATTCCTATCACGGGGCTGAGGCTTTGCGCAGCGAATACGTGGTTAAAATTACGGGTAGAGTCACCGGCCGCCCCGAAGAGTCCCTCAACCCGAAATTGCCTACGGGTGAGGTGGAAATTTATGCTGACGAAATTGAGTTGTTGAATGCGGTTCGCAAACAGTTACCCTTTCAGGTGGCGACGGCGGAGACTGAAAGCGTCCGGGAAGATTTGCGGCTGAAATATCGCTATTTGGACTTGCGGCGCGATCGTATGAGTCGCAATTTGCAGCTTCGCCACCAAGTTGTCAAAGCTATGCGCCGCCACCTGGAAGATGTCGAAGGTTTCATGGAAATTGAAACGCCGATTTTAACTCGGGCGACTCCAGAAGGTGCGAGAGATTATTTAGTTCCCAGCCGCGTCAATCCCGGTGCATGGTATGCTTTGCCGCAGTCGCCGCAGTTGTTCAAACAATTGTTAATGGTGTCTGGTTTTGACAGATATTATCAAATTGCCCGCTGTTTCCGCGATGAAGATTTGCGCGCTGACAGACAGCCGGAATTTACGCAATTGGACATGGAAATGAGTTTCATGTCTGTGGAAGAAGTAATTGCCTTAAATGAAGGTTTAGTCTGCCAGATTTTCCAAACTGTCAAAGGCGTTGAATTGCCTTGTCCTTTCCCGCGCTTGACTTACGCTGAAGCAATGGATCGCTACGGTAGCGACAAACCGGATACTCGCTTCGGTATGGAATTAGTCGATGTTTCCGATTTGATGAAAGATTCGGGATTTAAGGTATTTTCCGGGGCGGTTGCTGCGGGCGGAATTGTGAAAGTTTTGCCGATTCCGGGCGGGAATGATGCGATTTCTAATGTGCGGATTAAACCCGGTCCGAAAGGCGATTTGTTTAAGGAAGCCAGCGAAGCGGGTGCGAAGGGATTGGCTTACATCCGCGTGCGGGATAACGGCGAAATTGATACGATCGGCGCTATTAAGGATAATTTGACGGAAGCACAAAAACAGCAATTGCTCGATCGCACGGGCGCGCAACCAGGTCATTTGTTGTTATTTGCTGCGGCTGATGTGACAACTGTCAATAAGACTTTGGATAGATTGCGTTTGTTCGTGGGTAACGAATTGGGATTGATTGACAAGGACAAGATGAATCTGCTGTGGGTGACAGATTTCCCGATGTTTGAATGGAACGCTGATGAGAAGCGTTTGGAAGCATTGCATCACCCGTTTACTGCGCCGCATCCTGACGATATTAATGATTTGAAAACTGCGAGGGCTCAAGCTTACGATTTGGTGTTAAACGGTACAGAAATCGGCGGCGGTTCTCTGCGGATTTATCAGCGGGAAGTTCAGGAAAAGGTGTTTGAGGCGATCGGCTTATCGACTGAGGAAGCTTACAATAAGTTTGGCTTTTTGTTGGATGCGTTTGAGTATGGAACTCCGCCCCACGGAGGTATTGCTTACGGTTTGGATCGGTTGGTGATGCTGTTGGCTGGTGAGGAATCGATTCGCGATGTGATTGCGTTTCCGAAGACGCAGCAGGCGGGTTGTTTGCTGACAAATGCGCCGGCTGGGGTGGATGAGAAGCAGTTGAAGGAGTTGCAAGTGCGATCGACTTATACGCCCAAGTCATAAGCGGATCTGGACTTAGGCAAAGCCTATGTGTCATGCTGAGAGAAGGGAAGCATCTCGCTGGATGCTTCACTACACTGCGTTTTGTTCAGCATGACAGACACGATTCTGCGTCCTGGACTGTCATTGAGTCAAAACTTTGGCTGATACTGTATGCTAGAGTTACATTCCACGTCTTTAGACTAAAAACGCTATAATTATCATAATCGAAAATAGGTAAAAACGATGTCAACAGTTTATCGTTTAAAAGCCAGCGAACTCAATCATCATTTTTTAGAACAAATCAAGGCGACTTTTGGAGATAAAGAGATTGAAATAATTGTTTCTGAGTGTGATGAAACAGAATATCTTTTAAAATCAGAAGTCAACAAAAATAGACTTTTAAAAGCTATTGAAAATGTTAAAGAGGGGCAAAATTTAGTTGAAGTTAATTTACAGAATTTGCAATGAGCAGAAGAATTGTTTTTGAATCTTCTGCTTTTGCAGATTTTAATGAATGGGCAAAATTAGACAAAAAGATTTATCGCAAAATTGTAGAATTGATTAAAGATATAGACCGCTCACCGTTTGAAGGATTGGGAAAACCTGAACCTCTGAAATACGAGTTAAGTGGTTTTTGGTCTAGGCGCATTGATAACGAACATCGTTTAGTTTACCAAGTTACGGATCGAGAAATTGCGATCGTGGCTTGTAAGTATCATTACACGGAATAGATGTGATTGCGTTTCCGAAGACGCAGCAGCCGGGTTGTTTGCTGACAAATGCGCCGTCTGGTGTCGATGAGAAGCAGTTGAAGGAGTTGCAAGTGCGATCGGCTTATACGCCCAAGTCATAATTATGAAACACCTTGATAATTTAACCATCCATCGGTTCCGAGGCTTGCGAGATTTAACCTTGCAGGACTTGGGTCAAATCAACATATTGGTTGGTGGGAATAACTCAGGTAAAACCAGTGTTTTAGAGGCGATATCAACCTATTGTCGCCCCTTAGATATCGGAGAATGGCTGAAAACAGCACAGCGTCGAGAAATCAAGGCTTCTCCCACGCTTCCATTAAATGCTTTCAAATGGTTATTTCCTCAAAACAATGAAGTACCTAAACCCATTCTTTACGTAGGAGAAACCTATATTTCTGGGAATGGTAGCTTCCAAGTCGTAGAATCTAGAGCAATCTACAACCAGATGGAACTGCTATATCAATCAGAAAAAGATTTTGAAGATAGCGCTGAAGATTGGCTAGAATCTTATGACTACACTGAATATAAGAGTTCGCACGGTGCTGAAATAGAACTCAAAGCAATATTTCGCGATCCACCAGCATTTGATGGAGTTGACTTGGGTCGTGAATTCTCAGAAAAAATTGAATTATGGTCTAATCAAAGGCTGAGTAGAGGTGATTTGCGCCAACATCACTTCTACCCAGAATTGCCAATTGATATGGTAACACCTGTTTCTCACAGGCAGGAAAAATTAGAGTCCTATCTTCTGTCACAGGCCATACTAAGGGGATTAAAAAATGAGGTAATTAAATTACTTCAGATTGTCGATGTAGAAATAATTGACTTGGAAATTTTGTCACTTGGAGAACCTCGCCCTAGTATCTATATCAACCATAAATTATTAGGATTTTCACCTTTAAGTGCTTTTGGTGATGGAGTGCGGCGTTTGCTATTCATTGCTTTATCTATGGCAAAAGTCCGAGGTGGAGTTTTACTAATTGATGAAATAGAAACAGCAATTCATACTGAAGCACTTCGCAGTTCCTTTGCTTCGATTGTGCAGTGGTGCAAGCTGATGGATGTGCAGTTATTTGCAACGACGCACAGTTTAGAAGCGATTGATGCGATGTTGGATGCTAGCGATGCCGAGAGGGACTTAGTTCTTTATCGTTTAGAGAAACGGGAGTCACAAACTAAAGCAGTTAGAATTGAACGGGAAAGACTGCAAAGATTGCGGGAGGATTTGGGTCAAGAGGTACGCGTGTGAAATACGCGATTATTGGAGTAGAAGGACCTCACGACCAGGCATTTACAGGCAAGGTTCTCAAGCTTTTGGGTTTTCAAGATTTTCGAGAAGAGTTGAAAGGATTAAAGTCCGATTTAGACCCCTTCTGGCGCAAGTTTATTCCCGTTTATCCCAAAAAAGGAAACTTGTACACACGTCTTAATATGCCTTCTATTCTGTTTAATGATACTATCTCAGTCGCAATTTATGCAGGTGAAGGAAGCAATCTTGTGACTAATTTGGATGACATTTTATTCGCAAATTCTGAGTATCAAACAAATTTGGCAGCATTCGGGATAGTTGCCGATTGCGATAAATCAACTCCCGATCGCATAGTCGAACCATATGCTAAGAAATTCCGCAGTTATTTTCCTAATTTTCCGCAGTGTCCTGGTGTTGTAGATACCAATAGCCCGCGTACAGGAATCTATGTTTTGCCAGATAATGTTTCACAAGGTGTGCTTGATACTTTGCTGTGCAGTTGCGGAGAGATAGCTTATCCCGCGTACATGGAGAAAGCTAGTTCCTATCTAAATGAGTTTTCTGAGTCAGATAGAAAATCTTTAAAGTGGAAAAATTTCGATAGAGAAAAAGCTTTAGTTGCTACTGTTGTAAGTGTTCTCAAACCTGGGAAGACTAATACAGCAAGTATTGCTGATAATAATTGGGTCAGCGAACAGACAAAGCAGCAGGTTCCTGCTTTGGCAAATTTTATTAAGTTTTTGAACGAACTTTTGGAAGTGAGCTAATGGACGATCGCACTTCACAAAAAAAGTGCGATCGCCCTCAAAGACTACTCTTTCCAGTAACGGGTTAAAATCCGAATTACCTCACCCGCCCGAGGCGATGGTAGAGGCGGGCTCCATTCCCCAACTTCTGCAAAACCTAAAACGTGCAACAGATTAACGATGCTGTCTACCGCTTTGGGAACGCCACACAACAGCAAACGAATCGGTTGCTTCCGCAAGAGGTACATCAGGAATTTCTTCCCGGAGCAGTTCGGGAACTGACTTTGGCGGTGATATCATAGAGTTTCCTCCTAAATATGGGAGTTCAAGCCCCCACCGAACGATCGTGAGTCTGAGCGGTGGGGGTTTTGTGTTTGACTATTTACACGGTATCACACCGTGTGTCACTATGCAAGAGGCGTACAAAGAAAGTACGATCGATCTAT
This sequence comes from Microcoleus sp. C2D2, assembly GCF_036702495.1. Taxonomy (NCBI): domain Bacteria; kingdom Bacillati; phylum Cyanobacteriota; class Cyanophyceae; order Oscillatoriales; family Microcoleaceae; genus Microcoleus; species Microcoleus sp. C2D2. The sequence continues at coordinate 5,211 of NZ_JAUBTO010000175.1, forward strand.
GAAGTAAATTCCCAGTTGCCTAACTTGCCAGCAAAAAACCTAAAACGAGTAACCAGCTACGTTCCTCCAAACGCCTACAACGTCTTGGAAGATTGGGCCAAGGAAGAAGACCGGACAGTCAGCAATCTCGTAAGTCGGATTGTCTCTGAAGCTGTAGATGCTTACTTGGCTAAAAAGACTACAGAAGACGAACCCAGCAGCAATTAACCTTTGATCTCTACCCTGATGGGTCATTCTCAACTGCCAACCTGTCGGGCCGTTTATTTTGTGTTGGAGTTGGGTTTTGTTTTTCCTCTAACCCGAAACCCGATCCAAAGGGTCAAATTCAGCAACCTGTTTTTGACCAAGAGAGGTAATTGCTAAGACTAAAACACTTAACGTAAGGCCTAAAACCGCATAACTCGGTAGTGAAAAAATAGTTACTTTAAACAAATAAGGCAATTCCCCCCCCTTCCAGTTCCACCGCTTTCCTAGAAACACCAACAGCCCGCCATGAATCACAGCGGTTTGCACCATGACACAGCCAACGCCCAATAACCAAACCGACATTCTTTGCCTAGAGAAAGCACAATTTTTAATCTGAAAACATAAATCATTCAGCAAAAAAACCACCGCCGGTGCTAACATCACAGAACTGGTCGGCTGAGAATAGTTGATAGCAATACTCAAAGTAGAAATTAGCACCATTTCAGATAAGTCAACTTTTTTTGACCAAGCATTGCGAGATTGTTTCTTGTAAAAATACCAACTCACTAAACCAACTAGCAGCAGAACAATCAAGTCAGAAAATAGCTTCGCCACGAAGGGACTATCGGGGAAAAACCTCGGCCCCATAACCCTTAAATCAAGGCGACTCATAGAAATATAAGCATTATTCGATGGATCGTTGAGCCAGAGTGGAAATCCACGAGTCGCATCCTCTATAAATCCTGTTAAGGAATTGCCTGTTACAGCTAGACCTATAACTGCCAAAAAAGTTACCGTGACTAGAGATATAAAAACTAGCTGAAACCGTCTTTTGATTAAAAAATAAGGAAGAAACAATATAACTAAAGTTGGTTTAAACAGGGCAATTCCTAAGAAAACTCCTGCAATTATATTCTGGTTTTTTCTAGCATAAATAAACATCCATAACAGCAGAACCGCAATAAAACTTGCCACATTGCCAACTTGAAGATCGAAAACAAAACCGTAGAGGAATGCAACTGATATACTACAAATAGTCCGAAAAGCTCGTGAGTGCGACACCAACAAGATATTCGCTCCCCATAAAACAAAACCTGTGGCAATAAGATGCAGCCAAGTCCAGATTGTGAAAGCAGTCTTCATCGGGAAATAGCCCAAAAACCACAGCGGAGGAATGATATTAGGTGGATAAACAAAAGATGGAATAAACCCACACACTTTAGTGAGGCGACAGAAACCGATGTTAAACACCTCCACATTAAAGGGACTCAAATGCTGATGGGCTAATCTACTCGCTACATAAAACCACTTAAAATCCCAGTAAGGCGGATCGGGCCGATTAGTCAGATTGTAAACCAACCAACCGGTATAACAGAGAAATCGGGTGAGAACTAATACAATAACTGCTTGCAAAATAAAGTTAACGATAGGTTTACGAAAAAACCGAGTCAACCTTTCGATCCAAGGATGTTTTAAAAACAAAGAATCTTGCCATGCTGTTTTTTCCGTATCTAATCGCCAATTCAATTTGAGAAACAAAGCGACTGCAATTAGAATTATTACATTCCAGAATCCAAAGCTAATCATAGAAAATAATTTTAATATATTTACTCTTTGATGATATCACAACCAGAAATTTGATCGTGTCCGATCGATTAACCATAAGATCCCGGTCGGGGCGGGTTTTTGAGATAGTCAATTATTGGCAGGTATTGTTGGTGAACCCGCCCCTACAAAAATCGCGGTTCCTCGAGGGGACATGATATTATCAACTAAAAGTCAGCCTTTGAACCTAGAATCTAGACGTTTATTCCCCGTTTCAACCTAACTCTCTTTCCTCTCTTTTCTCTGCGTCCTCTGCGCCCTCTGCGGTTAGAAAAAAAAATCTTATTCACAAACGAAATAGAATTGCCATCCAAAAGCCCGATCGCACATTTGCGCCTTATAACCCTGTTCACCCCCAAACATATGCGTTACCCTAGTTGACTACAACTTGTACCGCAATCCCCAACTAAATTCATGCTTCCCCGCATCAAAGAAATAGCCGCCACCCTAGCACCCCGCTTAATCGAAATTCGCCGGCACATCCACTCCCACCCCGAACTCAGCGGCCAAGAATATCAAACCGCCGCCTACGTAGCCGGAGTTCTCGCATCCAGCGGAGTCCGCGCCATCGAAGGAATCGGCAAAACAGGAGTGCTCGGCGAAGTCAAAGGCCACCGCAGCGAGTCCCGGTGGCTGGCAATTCGCACCGATATGGACGCTTTGCCGATTCAAGAACGCACAAACTTAGAATTTGCCTCCCGCAACGAAGGAGTCATGCACGCCTGCGGCCACGACATCCACACCACCGTCGGTTTGGGCGCAGCAATGATATTGTCTCAGCTAGAAGAAAAATTGCCCGGTCACGTCCGCTTCTTGTTTCAGCCTGCAGAAGAGATAGCCCAAGGTGCTCACTGGATGATTAAAGACGGGGCGATGCAAGATGTTGACGGCATCCTCGGAGTGCACGTTTTCCCGACCATTCCCGGCGGTTGCGTCGGTATCCGCCACGGGGCACTGACGGCGGCGGCAGATGACCTAGAATTGATTGTGATCGGCGAATCCGGCCACGGTGCGCGTCCCCACGAGGCGATCGACGCAATTTGGATTGCTTCTCAGATAATTACCACCTTGCAGCAGGCAATTAGCCGCACGCAAAATCCTTTGAGGCCGCTGGTTTTGACGATCGGGCAAATTAGCGGCGGACGTGCGCCGAACGTGATTGCCGATCGAGTAAAATTATTGGGAACCGTGCGATCGCTGCATCCGGAAACCCACGAAAACCTGCCGGCTTGGATCGAACAAATTGTCTCCAGCGTTTGCGCGACTTACGGCGCTAAGTACGAACTCACCTACAAGCGCGGCGTGCCCGGAGTCCAAAACGACCCAAAACTCACACAATTAGTCGAAACTGCGGCTTTAGAAGCTTTAGGTCGATCGCACGTCCAGATTTTACCAGAACCATCCCTCGGCGCCGAAGATTTTTCGATGTACTTAGAACACGCACCCGGAACCATGTTTCGCTTAGGAGTGGGACTGACTGACAAACCCAACTATCCCCTCCATCACCCACAATTTGAGGTCAATGAAGCCGCCATCGTGACCGGCGCTGTCACCTTGGCCTATGCCGCTTGCCAATATTGGAAACAGCATCAAGGTTCACGCTAATAGTCTGAGACGTATGGGTGGTCAGCTAACTAACCGTAGGGTACTTAGCGGCAAAAATGTTTAGTCTCTGGTAAAAACATTCAGCCCTGACCCACCCTACAATAACTACAATAATTAATGATAGAAAATTTTATGAACCTAGATTTCGATAAATTCTGGAATGCCTGCAACCCCAGTGAGTCTCTAAAATTAGGCAATGCCGAAGATCGGCGGTATTACATTGATTTTTCTGAGGTGCGTGGCGGGAAAATTATTAACGTACTCAAAAAGACAATTATCCGTTCGTCATCAGATAAACCGACTTGCCAATTATTTACCGGACACATTGGTTGCGGTAAGTCTACTGAATTGTCGCGACTGCAAAAAGAGTTGACTGATCAGGGGTTTCATGTAGTTTACTTCGAGTCAACACAAGACCTTGATGAAATGGATCTCGATTTGACAGATATCATGTTGGCGATCGCGCGGCGAGTCACCCAAAGCTTGGAAGAGGGCAACATTTCCTTGGAACCACAAGGCTTTAAAGAATTCTTAAAAAACAGTTGGAATTTTTTACAGACTCCTGTGACTTTAGAAGCTGAAGGAGAACTTTTTGGCAACAAAATCAAGGGCAATACAGACGGAAATTTGGAAGTTTCTCTGCCTTTAGGTATCGCCAAAATTACTGCCAAGATCAAAAGTAATCCCGACTTGCGTTCTAAACTGAGACAGTACATGGAACCGCAAGCGAATAAAATGTTAGAACTGCTCAATCAAGAAATTATTGATGTAGCTATTAATCAGCTAAAGGAGCGGGGTAAAAAAGGATTGGTGGTGATTGTTGACAACTTAGACCGGATAGTTTCTAGACCCAATGCAGCGGGGCGATCGTTGCCAGAATATATCTTTATTGACCGGGGGGATCAGTTGCGGCAACTGAATTGCCATTTAGTTTATACCCTGCCGCTGGGATTGATTTTTAGCAATGAAAGTGAAATTTTGAAAAATCGCTTGGGGGGCGGAGTTGACCCGAGAGTTTTGCCTATGGTACCAGTAAAGAATAGAGACGGTAGCGAATGTGTTGAGGGGATGAATTTGCTGAGGCGCATGGTGATGTCCCGGGCTTTCCCTGATGTGCCAACCGAGGAACATATCACATTAATTACCCAAGTTTTGGACAGTCCTGAAACTTTAGATGAATTGTGTCGCGTCAGCGGAGGTCATCTGCGAAACTTGATGGGGATGCTGTTTGGTTGCTTGCAGCAAGATGACCCTCCTATTTCGCAAAAGGTGTTGAAATCAGTGATTCGCAGTTCCCGCGACACTCTGAAGAATGGCATTGATAATGATGAGTGGGAATTACTCTTTAAGGTGGTGAAAGAACAAAGCATTAATGGAGATAAAGAATACCAAAATTTGCTGCGAAACCTGTGGGTTTTTGAATATGTAGACGACATTCAAGGAAATTGGTTTGCCTTGAATCCGCTGTTGATGGAAACTGACAAATTTAAGCTGTGGAAGCAGCAAAATTCTTGAGATTATGGTAAACTCAAATCTAGCCGAAGATATTGCAGCCGAAAATGAGCGATCGCTCTCTACTTTGGTACGGACGATCGCCCGCTTTCAAGGAAAGTTTTCTTTAACTATAGTGCGCTGCAATTATGCTAGCTTGCGTTCTGCAATGCTGGAAAAACTGCGCGATAAATCGACTGTTGAATATCAAGAATTAGTCCTCGAACCTGCGACTAAAACACTTTATCAAACCATTCTCAATGCCGTCCAAGAGCAACCGCCGAAAGCTTTGATAGTTGTTGGTATAGAATCGGTGGTGGCGATTGATGACCTGCTAGCTGGCGCTAATCGAGCGCGAGACCAATTCAAACAAGATTTTGCTTTTCCGTTGATATTATGGGTGACGGATGATGTACTGTCTAAATTTAGTCGATCGGCTAACGATCTGAAGTCTTGGGCTCCTCCTCCCCTTCAGTTTACAATACCGCCCGATGATTTGATGAATTTGTTGTGGCAAAAAGCAGAGCAAGCTTTTGCTAATGTTGAGAATTTCCAATTAGATGACTGTAAAATTGAGTTTTTGAGGAATGACCTGTCAAGTTTGGGAGAAACATTAAACCCAGAATTGCAAGCAAGTTGGCTATTTATTGGGGGTTTAGTTGCATTTCATAAAAATAAAATAAATTTAGCGATCGAACATTATGAGGAAACTTTGACATTTTGGAAGCAAAATCGCCAATTAGAAAGGCAAGGAATTGTCTGCCATAAAATTGCCCAAGCTTACAACCGCAAAGCTGAATTGCACCGGGCTGGAAGTCAGGATTATTGGCAAAAAGCTAGAAACTATTTACAGCAATCTCTGGAGAGTTTTGAGCAAGTGCAGCGACATGATTTAGCTGCGAAATGTATTAGCGAACTTGGCGAAGTGCTGCGACTTTTACAAGATTGGGAAGAATTGCAAAGTTTAGCAGTCAAAGCCTTAGAAATGCACAAAATTTACGGCACTCCTAGTCAAGTAGCTGAAGATTACGGCTTTTTGGCTGAGGTGGCGCTGCAACAATCTCAGTGGGAAAAAGCTTGCGAATCGGCTAAATTAGCATTGTCGGTTTTGGCACAAGCAGGAGTATCCCAACCGCATGGGGACCCAGAAACCGGGTTTTTTTACGAAAATACTTCGTTGTGGCCGACAGATTCGGTAAAAAACCCGGTTTCTTTGGTCGGAGTGCGTAAGTCTGGCCCACAAGAGACTGGTTTGTATCGGTTACTTTTGGCAAAAGGGCAGCGAAATCTCAGTCAACAGTCGCAGGCAGTTAAAAACTTAGAAGTAGCGAAAGTAATTACCCAGCCTCAAGATGATGTCCAGCTTTATCTGAGGATTTTAGAAGAGTTGAGAACTCTCTATTTTGAGCAAAGCGAATATTTAAAAGCATTTCACATTAAACTCGAACAACAAGCAGTTAAAAGCAAATATCGACTGCAAGCTTTTATTGGTGCCAGCCGCTTGCAGTCGCCGCAACAAATAATTGACATCGGTTTAGAATCCGGTAAGTCAAAAGCTGAAATTATTGAAGAAATTGAAGCAGCTTCCGGGCGATCGCGCGATATTAAAGAGATAAGTAAACGGATACGTCTACCTGCTTGCAAGCTGACGATCGTTCACGGACAATCTGGGGTAGGAAAAAGTTCGATAATTCAGGCATGGTTAGTTCCGGCACTGCAACTGACAACTTTTGAAGCGCGGGACATATTGCCTATTTTATTGCAATCCTATCATGATTGGGTGAGGGATTGCGGTGAGTGTTTGAAAACAGGAATTGAACAATTAAAAGCTGTGAATTTGTCAGAACCGATAGACACCCCAGCAGCTATTTTAAAACAGTTGCGACTGAATCAAGACCGTAATTTATTAACTGTATTAATATTTGACCAGTTTGAGGAATTTTTCTTTGCTTATCGAGATCCAATTGGTAGGCAAAAGTTATATGATTTTCTGGCTGAATGTTTAAATCAGATTAGCGACCTCAAAATTATCCTCTCGCTGCGGGAAGATTATCTTTTCTACTTGTTAGAGTTCAATCGCGCCACCAATTTATATATTATTGATAACGACATTCTCACGAAAAAAATCTGCTATTACTTGGGAAATTTCTCAATTTCAGATGCGAAAGCTATTATTCAAACATTAACAAAAGGATCTCAATTTTACTTGGACGATGATTTGGCAAACGCACTGGTAGCAGATTTAGCAGGTGAAGTGGGAGAAGTACGGCCGATCGAACTTCAAATCGTGGGAATGCAACTGGAAAAAAGGCAGATTACTCGACTGAGTGAATATCAACAACTTGGCAGTCAGGCTAAGGTCAAACTGGTTAAGGAGTTTTTAGATGAAGTTATCGCAGATTGTGGTAAGGAGAATAAAGATATTGCCAAAGTTGTCTTGTATTTACTGACGGATGAAAACAACACTCGTCCTCAGAAAAATTTTGCTGAATTAGCAGCAAGTTTACGAATAGAGTTAGTAGAATTAGAGTTAGTTTTAGAGATAATCGTTAAATCGGGATTGGTATTAGAAGTGCCGGGAACTCCGAAACGCTACCAACTTGTTCACGATTATTTAGTGCCTTTTGTCCGCCAATGGGACAAGGCTAAGTTACCAGAAATAAGGGAAAAATTTGAGGAGGTTAAAGCTTTAAAGCAGAGCGCAGAAGAACTCCAAAAGGAATTACAAAAACAGCACGATCAAATACAAGAGCAATCAGAAGAGTTGTTAACAAGACTAAATAAAAGTGACAAAATACAAGAGCAATCAGAAGAGTTGTTAGCAAGACTAAATAAAGATTACAAAATTCTGGCTATTTTTATTATTATTAATATATTATGTTTAGCATTAGAGTGGTCGATATCATTATAAGGGGAGTAGCGTAACAACAACTAAACCAAGCATAGAAATTGGTAAAATTAGAGCGATCGGCAAGTGATGCTTTGAGACTGTTTGAGTTAGGAAATAATCAAATAGAGCGATCTAACAGGCAAGCTGATACAAGAATGTGAACTACCCGCCACTAACCGCAAGCGGCTTGATGGGGGCTTCTGTACTCACAGGCGAATGCCTCAAAACAGACTGACGCCCGCTATGAGGTCTTACTTCCCCTCCTACAGCAGAAACGGCTGTTCCATCCGTCTGTAGCATTCTGATTCCTTCTGTTCTAATATTTGCAGCAGCGTTTCCATCTCGATCGTGATGAGTGCCACAATGGGGACAACTCCATTCCCTTACATCGATCGGCATTTCATCTATTTGATAGAAACAATTAGAACAGAGTTTGGAACTAGGGAACCATCTATTTATCTCTACTAACTTTCCACCCTTACGTTCTAATTTATAGGCTAGAAAATTAGTGAATATTCCCCATCCACAATCAGATATTGCTTTAGCTAAGCTATGATTTCGCACCATGCCTTTGACATTAAGATTCTCTACTACGACAACTTGGTTTTCGTTGACTAGCTTATGCGAAAGCTTGTGTAGAAAATCTTGACGTGCGTTTGATACTCGCTCGTATACCCTAGCGGCTATTTTTTTTGCTTTGAACCTTGAGTTACTACCATCTTTTTTTCTGGCTAATTTTTGCTGTTTCCTCTTGAGATTTTTTTCATGCACAGCTAAATGTTTGGGATTGCTATATTTAGATACTTTCTCTCCATCGTGAGTTACTGCAAAGTCCTTAACGCCTAAGTCAATACCTATTACATCGCCCTCTGTTGAGCTCCGTGGCTTTTCTCCCTCTGTCTCAACTAATATCGAGGCAAAATATTTTCCAGCAGGTGTTTTGCTCACGGTAACGGTTTTCACTTTTCCATCAATCTGTCGATGAATCTTAGCTCTCACTTCCCCGACTTCACCAGGAATCTTAATAGTGTGATTGGCTAATATTTTGACGTTTTGAGGATATTGAATAGATTGCTTACTTTTCTTTGACTTGAATCTCGGAAATCGGCTTCGACCCTCAAAGAAATTTTTATAAGCTGTAACTAATTTGAGAGTAGTAGCCTGCAATACCTGACTGTAGCAATCAGCCAACCAAGATGTTTCTTCTTGTTTCTTGAGTTTGGGCAATATGGCATTGAGCGCTACTTGTCCTATTCCTTTACCTGTTTCTTTGTAAGTCTCGATCGACTTATTTAGGGCAAAATTCCACCACCAACGCGAACAACCAAACGCTTGAGCCAATTTTTGTTCTTGGCTTTGCGTTGGATAGATTCTAACTTTGATAGCTTGGTGTTGCACGAGATATTTTGACGACTTCTCTATGTTGAATATATAATTACTGTGTAGCCTTGTCAAGCACAGGGTTGTTTTTCGTTTTTTGGTCGCTCCATACCTTCGTAACTTTGGGGAGATCGGGGAATTAATTCCCTGGCGGTTGTCTGGTTAGAGCTTATTTCTCGGCAGGATTCCCTGACAAAATTTTCATGACTTTTCATAGATCGATCGCCTTCAATGCTCTATTTAAAGTAGTCCTAGGGTGCGTCGCGACAGAAAATCCCCAACTTGCATATCGACTTTTCTAGTAGCGACGCACCTGTGCCTAAAGTTTGGATAGTTTCAGGGCTTATTGATACGGGGCTAGAAACCGGGTTTCTACAATAATTTTGCGGACAGGAACGAGAAATCTACGAAGAAACCCGGTTTCTGAGAGTACAATCCTGTTTGCAAGGTGCGTCGCTGCGAGATTGCCGCTCTTTTTTTAGGGATTTTCTGTGGCGACACACCCTCAATACTCCGGACAGTTTTTAAGCAGCCAAAGTACCATAAGACAAGACTGAAGGAAGGTTAGGGTGATTTAAAATCA
>NZ_JAUBTO010000176.1:0-14865 GCF_036702495.1 Microcoleus sp. C2D2
TTAGACTAAAAAAAGCTTTATGGCTTTGATTTTTGAAAAATACCAGTAAGATAATCACATCTGCGGAATGTGGGTTAAAAAGGGGGGGACAACAACTTACTCAAAGTCCCCCTTCTTAAGGGGGATTTAGGGGGATCTCCGAGGAATAAATATTTTTAACCCAAGCGTATTGGTTTATAGTCTAGTTGGTAGCTTTTCCTGTGCGGTACAGTCGCACAGGAGGGCTTTTGACAGGGGCTTGAGTCCTGACCAACTTGATTGTTAACTTCTCACTGCAAAAGATGCTGCTAATTCCCGTTCTGGTTGCATACCAACTGTAGGCGGCATCGAACGATTTGCGACTTGCTCGATCAGTTGTAAATGTTGCGGCAACATTTTAGCTAAACAATATCGTTCTAATACTGTTTGACGGGCCTTGACGCGAATTTCTGCCATGCGGGTTGGATGGTCTAAAACTTCATCAATGCGATCGGCTACTTGTTTCGGCGAGAAGTAATCGACTAGCAAACCGTTTTCTCCATCGCGGATAACTTCTCTCACGGGCCCAGTGTCGGAACCGATTACTAAACATCCTGTGGATAAAGATTCAATCATCGACCAAGATAACACGAAAGGTCTGGTTAAATAAACGTGTACGTCCGATGCTTGAATTACTTTTAAATACAGTCCGTAAGGTAGCGGCCCGACAAAGTGAACTCGCGACAAATCTAGCGGCACTTTTTTCAGCATATGGTCTTTGTAAGACTCGCCATTCGGTAAAGAACGCCCGTAACAAACTCTTTCTGATCCAACGATTACGACGTGACAGTTGGGGCGGCGTTCTTGCACGTAGGCGATCGACTCAATAAACTCTGGAAAACCCCGGTAAGGTTCCATCCCCCGCGATACGTAGGTGACAATTTCATCAACGCCAGACAAGTCTAAATTCGGCAAAACCAGTTTAGCGCCGGGGTTTGGTTTGAAGTAATCGGTATCTACGCCGTCGTGGAGTGTGGATAATTTTTGTTGTAATTCTGGCGGAAATTGCGATCGTTGCCAATAAGTGGGCGACAAACCCCAATCGCAAGAATATAAATCGATCAGAATCGGCGCATTTTTGATTCTAATTCTGGCCATATCGTCAACTGTTAAAGGTTCCGCTGGGTCGAAATCTGCGTCGGAACCGATCGAGTGATAAAACCACTCGAAATAACACAAAAGCGGCGTATTTGGAAAGGCTTCTTTGACAAACAATGTCGGTCCCCAACCAGAATGTCCGCAGATAATATCGGGTACAAAACCATCTGCTTTGAGTTGTTCAGCCATTCTAAATACGGCTTGTCCGTAGATGACGGCGCTTTCTAAAGGGCGGACGTATTGGTGAGTCTGCGCGTGGGGTTCGCGGCTGGGTGTAAATGCTGCTTTGCGAACGCCGGGAATGTTCCATTCGGGACGCTCGTTTTTAGTGCCAAAAACAATTTGATTTTTGGGATCGGCGCCTAAAGCCGTGATAATGTGGCGGTATTGGGCGGGGAAGTTGGGATGAAGAAATAATGCTTTCATTGTCTGTTGTCTGTTGACTGTTGACTGTTGACTGTTTTCTGTTGTTAGTTGGAATAAAAGATTTAGATGCGGCTAAAAAGCTTTAGTTTTATTCATTGGGGGTTGGTGCTTTGCATATCCAGACGCAATCTCGCGGTACTGAAAATGTATTTTTCAGGATGATTTCATAGTTTAAATGAGTGAGAAATTTTTCCATAATTGTATCGGTCATAACTGAAAATGCAGTGCCGTCTCTGCGTCCCAGCAGGTTTTTGTCCCACTCGTCGGCGAATTTTTGCCAACCTAATTCGCTGAGAATATTCCCGTGGTGAAAGACGCAAATTCGATCGCCCCGCAGCAGTTTGGGAATTTGAGTTAGGTAGTTGAATATGTCTACAGGCTCTACGTGTACCATTGTATCGTAACAAAAGCAGGCATCGGCTGAGGACGGGGCGATGCCATCTAATGTTAAACCGTCGAGTTTGACGTAAGAAACGCGATCGGTTCCCAAGCGCGATCGGGCGGCTTGCAGCATTTGACTGGAAATGTCGGCACAAATTAGTCGATCGCAATATTTCAGCAACAGCGAACCTGTTTTTCCGCCGCCGATACCAATTTCCAAAACGCGATGTTCTTTTTTGATGTACGGTGCAATAAATTGCTGTTCTATCAAGGATTCATATTCTGATAGCGAGTTAGCCGCACCGGCACCTTTTCCTATCCATTCATCGCCCAAATAAGCGAGTTCAGGATTATTGTCTTTCCATTCTTGGGCGTAGCTATCCCAAGCTTCTTCGTAATCTATTTTAGGCGGTATTATTTCCATTTCTTTTTTTTAGGTTTCAGAATACACAAACAAAAGTCGCTTGATAGTCCTCCCGGTCGCTCCATTAAGATTGTTTCAATCTCAAGCAATAACTTTATTATTGTTTCACTCTTGGGTTCTCCCTCTGAAAGTTGAGCGTGATCTAAAAAAGGGTAAAGTTCGTGAAGCAACCCCCCACCGGCTGGATTCAAGACTTCCACATCAAAGTAGAATTCTAAAAACGGAAGTATCAGCTTTGACCGGACTGCTTCTGAAGGGTCTCTCGCCAATACTTCCTCAATACTTGGACTAGAAAATTTTTCAGTTGTTCCCGACCTTAGCGTGGAGTGAAAACATTTGTAAATGCGATTAATCACATCCACTTGAGCTTGATTATATATATTGTAGCAATCTCCTATGTATTCATTGACAATAAAATATCCATCGGGTTTTAAACATTTCTGAACAATTGATAAACATCGTTCTAGTTCTCTGACGTGATGCAGCGAACCCGAGCAAAAAACTAGATCGTATTTTTTATTATCATCAATCGCAAACAAATTAAAGTCATCTTGATAAAAATTAATCTCTACTCCCGCGGCAGCGGCATCTTTTCTAGCAATTTCTAAAGAATTTTCTGAAAAGTCAAAGGCATCAATTTGAGTGACTAATCCTAATTTAGCCATCAAAATCTCGTGATTCCCCACACCGCAACCAATAGACAAAAGACGATCGAACCGTCGATTTTTGAAATATTTTTTGACTAACCAGGTTAGCCAGTAACCTTGAGTGTTACCACCTGACAGCCGATAGTTTATAGCTTTTTCAATAATCGGATTAGACAACCAGTAACCTTGCTTCGTAAAGCCGGCTGTTGGGTTAGTCTCCCAGTAATTTCTAGCTGTTAATTCATTGGAGGTGTTCTCTTCCCCGATCCTCGAAATTTGACGCCCTACTTTTTTACCATTGAATCTTGAATGATTACTTTTTAGTCGTAAAATAAGCTTCTCTAAAAATTTGACCATAAGCTTGAGTCATTTCTGCAAAACTATTCAACGAATCTAACACATATTTAGCATTTTCTGCTAACCGCTGGCGCAAAGATTTATCCTCCAATAAAGTATGGAGTGATGCCGCTAGTTCTTCTGGACGATCGGGCGTGTAAAACAAACCGTTAATTCCAGGTCTCACTTGTTCTTTAATCCCAAAAACTGGCGTTGTAATAATTGGCAAATCGCAAGCCATCGCTTCCAAAATCACTCTCGGAAAACTTTCGACGCGAGAAGTGCAAACAAAAATATCTGCGGCTTGGTAATATTTCCCAGTCTCCGAAGTTTCCGGGACAACAGTCACCCTTTGCTGTAAATTTTTGGGCAATTCACCAACCAAATCGGCTAATTGATTGCTGTAAATACTCGGGCGATCGCCAACAATAAAACACCTAATTTTATTTTGCCATTTCTCAGGCAAAAGTGAAATTGCCTTAACTAAATCCTGCTGACCTTTGCGTTCGCAGACCGTTCCCAGCAGCAAAATTACCACATCTTCCGCTGCAACACCTAAAGTTTTTCTAGCCGATTCAGAATTATCCGAATTTTGCAGTTTTCTCAAATCTAAGCCGTTGTGAATCACTGTAAAATTGTGGTGGCTGTTGAGAGGCAAATACCTATCCCGCGTTGCATCCGCCACAAAAATCACTTTGTAAGGAAAGCGAAAACACTCTAAAGCTCTCGCCGCAATTTCCGAACCAAACCTGTTAAAATAAGTTTGCCAAGGTTCGCTTTCGTGCACGTTCCACACCGCCGGAATCTCGATTTGCCGCGCCGCATCCACTACAAAAAAGTTTTCTAAAGTATTGGCATAAATTGCATCTACTTTTAAACTTTCAATTTCCTTACTAAAACTGCGTACAGCTTCATTGTAAACATCGCGCTGATAGATGTGTTCGAGAGGATTGTCGCGCACAATTACTTCAATTCCCTGCTGTTCGTAAGCTTGACGCAGGGGCCCCTCTGTTGTGCAAAGTACGATCGGCTCAATCACACCTTCAGCCGCCAATTTCACCGCGATTTCGTATTGATGCAGCGGCGCCCCCGTAAAATCCAGCGAATTGCTGCACATCAAAACTTTGATAGGATTTACCAAATTATTTGCTGATATCAAAGAGTCCAAATCACCAAATTTTAGTTCTTGCTTCTGGCCTCGGACTTCTTCCTTCTTCCATCTATCCGTTACATCCATTACATCCCGTAAATTGCTCGTTGCCGAACTTCCTTCTTCCTTCATAAAAAACCGTCGGGGTTGAATATGAAAATACTCATCTTCTAAAGACAAGTGAGGACTGTAAAAACGGTCATTTTTCCCCGCGTACTTGCGCCTAAAAGCCGCCACTTCTTGAGGATTGTCGGTAAAACCCCTAGAAGTTCCCTCTTTATGCAACAATTCCGCATCGGGACAATATACACACCGATAACCCCGTTCTAACAGCCGATATCCGTAATCTGCATCATTGTAAGCAACAGCAAAATTCTCCTCATCAAAACCGTGCAATTCTAAGAACAATTGACGCGGAGTAATCATGCAAGCCGCTGTTACCGCCGAGTAATTTCGCGTCACCATCGCCTGAGAAAGATAGCCTCGATTTTCGCTGTTCATCAGCTTAAAAGCGTGACCCGCCAAACTGTGATGCAGGCCGTGAATTACGCCCGCGTGCTGAATTCGGCCGTCGGGATATAAAAGCCTCGCGCCGACTGCACCCACAGCGGGAATTTGAGCGTATCCCACCATTTGACTCAGCCAGCGCGGGTTAATTACTTCTGTATCGTTGTTCAAAAACAACACATATTCGCTGTCAACTTGTTCGGCAGCGCGGTTGTTAATTGCTGCAAAACTAAACTTATCCCCTGGATTTTTTATCCGCAAAACTTGGCAATTTAATTGCTTTAAATATTCCAGAGTTTTCGGGTCGTCGCTTTCGTTGTCGATGATGGCAACTTGATAATTTTTGTAGGTGGTATTTTCCAGAGAATCTAAACAGGCTTTCAGCAATTTAAGCTGATTTTTAGTAGGAATAATCACCGTTACTGACGGGCCATTATCCGGGAAATCCTGGGCAAATATTCCCAAATTTTCTTTAATTGCCCATGCGTGCTGAGCGACATTGCCCTTAATTTTTCGGCGGTTTAGTGCGTCTTGAATGGCTTTTTGACCGGCGGCAAAACTGGCTGGTTTCGCGGCCCCAGATATGGCTGTAGAACCGGGTGCTGTTCGCCAGTGATACAGCACTAGCGGCAGGTGCGCGACGTGGCGAGAAATTTCCGTTGCTCTCAAGGCAAAATCGTAATCTTGCGAGCCTTCCAAACCTATCCGCAAACCGCCTATTTGTTCAAAAATGTGTCTTTTTACGGCGCACAAATGACCGAGATACATATAGGAAAGCAGCAGTTCCGGCGACCATTCTGGTTTGAATTGCGGGGCGAACCGGCGACCTTTGGTGTCGATTTTGTCGTCGTCTGAGTAGAGAAAATCCGTAGCTGGATGCGCTGCAAAATATAGGGCGACTTCGCCTAATGCGTCGGGAGTTAGTTCGTCGTCGTTGTCTAAAAACAGGATGATGTCGCCTGTTGCCAGGGCGGCGGCGCTGTTAGTTGCTGCGCTGATGTTGCCGTTTTCTGTGCGAAATGTGATGCGGATGCGATCGTCCTTTTGACCCCAGTTTTTCAAATTTTCAGCAACAGTGAAATCGGTGCTGCAATCGTCGGCAATGCAGAGTTCCCAGTTGGGATAAACTTGATTGATTACGCTAGCGATCGCACTTGTGAGAAAATCTATCTGCGGATTGTAAACTGGCATCACCACGGAGATTTTTGGCAGCGGTTCCCGGCAGGATTTTAACCGAGAAATCAAGTAATTGCGCGCGCGATCGTTCCACTGATTCACCTCCAGCCAAGCGTCATACCTATCAATGGCTTGAGGCACCACAAAACCCGCAGGCGGCAGCAAATCTCCAGGCGCAGTAAACTGTTTTTGCTGCCGATAAATCTTCCCCAACTGGCGAATCACCCTGACAATTTCCCAAGGCATCGGCACAATTCTGCCCAGACGCTGTTTTCTCTCCCTCGCCCGCTGCCGGATTGCCTGTAGAAAACTCGAAAACTCCTCAAATTTATCAGCACTTCGCTGCCAGATATCGTAGCGCCGCACGTTCAATATTTTCGGTGCTTGAAAATACAAAATTTCCCCAGTTTCTAACTCAGCTTGCAGCGAAACGTGCCATTCCCCTGGAGGCAAATCAACAAGGACTTCAAAGCCGCTTTCCGAACTGTTAACCCAGTTGGGAAATACCTCGCCGACATCTTTTCGCCGCAAACCGTAGGCGCATTCTACAGAATTATCGCCGCACAAAAAGGTTAATTTAGCAATTTTTTGATCGTGGTGGCAGCACCAACCTGCAAACAAAATTTGACCCGGACGCTGTTCCCACACCGCCGGTACATCTAACGATGCTTGAATCGTTGAAACTACCAGCGGATAAGCTGCCAAAAGATGCCATTTCCCTCGCTCGTCTTGCGCTTCCAGCAGCACTTCGTGCCGTCCTGCCGACGCTTGCACTTCAATTGTAAAACAAAATTTATTCGTCGCCGAAATATTAGAGTGGACGGGGGCTATATCGCTTGTTTCTATGCCGTAAACACCCGCGAAACTCTTGTCCTCTATTCGGGCGCGGACTGCTGTAATCTCCTTTTTTCTGTGAAAAACCCAGCCCACAATTAGCAGGTTGGAATCGCAAACTTGCCAAGTAGTGGGTTGGTCTAACGAAAAAACAAAGGTTGGGAAAAACTCGCCGATTCGGCGCTTAAATTCCCACCATTTTTCTCTCACTTGCCACCAGTCCGAAGACTTGATTGCCGCCATTTCTGCCTGCAATCTTTCATTTTCCTGGCGCGATTGTTCCAAATATTCCCGAGTTTCATTTAATGTTTCCTGAGTTTGACTTTGTGCTGTTTCCAACCGCACTAACTCAGCCAACTTTTCCTGCAATCTAAATTCTTTCTCTTCTATTTGTACTTGACTTTGCCCTAATTCTGCTTCTAATGCCAATACTTTCGCTAAAGCTATTTGAAATTGCGATTCTTGACCGGCAAGCTGTACCTGAGTTTGTCCTAATTCTGTTTCTAATCCGAGCAGTTTGGCGACAGCTTCTTGAAATTGCGCTTCTTTGCCGGCAAGCTGTACCTGAGTTTGTCCTAATTCTGCTTCTAATTTCAATACTTTGGTTAAAGCTTCTTGAAATTGTGATTCTTTACCGGCAAGCTGTCCCTGAGTTTGCCCCAATTCTGTTTCTAATCCTAGCAGTTTCGCTAAAGCTTCTTGAAAATTTGATTCTTTTCCTGCAAGCTGTACTTGAGTTTCTCCTAATTCTGTTTCCAATCCCAAGACTTTCGCCTGGGCTTGGTGAAATTGTTCTTGCCACTGTTTGATTTCGCAATAGCTAGTTTTTTGCTGTTTTTCCAGCAAGCGGATTTTGAGCCAATCTTCAAATGGCCAGACTGGTGATGCTGGTCCATGAATAACTCGATCGATCGCATCTTTCGATTCGCTGCTCAGATTTCCTGCTTGGGTTTCCAAAAGTTCATATAGTTCTAATGCTTCGGGAAAATATTTTTCTATTAAACTCGGTCTGTGACTTTTGACAATATCGTTGACTAATAAAGATTGTTCAAAATTGTCGCCCGGTATCGCACCTAAGTTGACATTAAATTTGTCGTTAACTCCGGAAATGAAAAGTTCGGGAGTGTTGCCGATCGGGTAAACGTTTGCTAGCAGACACCGATCGGGGAAACGTTCGTAAAGTTCTAAAAGTTTTTGATTGTAGTGAATCCACATTTTCACCGCCATTTCGGGATTTTGCAGCAAGCTGACATCGGTTCCCCGACGGTAAAGGGAATCGACTACTTCCCAGGGCGATCGATAAACACAGATAAAATTAGCTTCTGGGAGCAAACTCAGCCAAAAATCCCAAAAAAGGGTTGTTCGCGGGTCTTTCCAACCCCAATGTTTGTGAGGAAGTTGATTTTGGTCGATCGCCCTTTTGGCGATTTCGACGTATTCTGGTGCTACCGGAATCGTTTTTTCAAAGGTACAGCCGAGTTCATCAATACCGTGCGATCGCAAAACACTTTTGTGAAACTCCACAAAATCAACATTCTCGAAATGACCTTTCACATTTCCGTCGGCCGGGCCCACTAACTTTTTGCCAATATCAACCCCGACTTTCTGAAACAAAGAAGCTGTTAAAGACGTACCGGAACGGTGCATTCCGGTAACAATAAAAACCGACGGTTTGGTGTCATTTGTACTCACAATTTCTCTCCCTTCTCCCTCGCCCTAATTCCCACACCAATTTTACTCGATCGCTACTCTCCCGCTAAGCCCAGCTTTCGCCTGACTTTAAACCACGTAGATCTCAGCTTCCAAAACTTGCTGCTTTCCATTGCCAAAACTAGATTCTGCGCTTGCTCTAGTTCTTGCTTGAGATTAATTAGCTGATTTTCTGTTCTCTCCAACTGCGTTTGCACAGAGATTAACTGATTTTGAGTCTGCTCCAACTGCGTGTGAGCTGAAATTAATTGAGTTTGAGTTTCTTGCAACTGGGTTTGAGTAATCATTAACTTACTTTGACTTTGCTCCCTTTCTATTTGAGCCGAAGCTAACTGAGTCTCGATTAGTTTAATTTTTGTCTGAGTAGACCCCAAAAGAGACTGCGATTGCTTTTGGCTCAGCAGCGATTTCACAGTGCAAGTTTCCAGAATCCATTCCGCACCGTAGTTATTGATTGCTTTGACTATTAACACATCCTGTGGCGTCACAGTGTTTTTCGGTAAATAACAGTTCCAACCAGACTGCAAAATCGCCTCTTTTTGAAAATGTGCAGCCACATCCGGGCGATCGTAAAAAGGCTCGCACCTCTGCACAACCTCACCGTTTACCAGCACTTGCACCTCCTCTATTCGACCGTCGAGATTCACATCAGCCGCCCATCCTTCCAAATATAAACTACCTTTACCTGTAAAAGCAGCCACATCAATATATCCTCCCGGCTGGTGATTAAATTTCAACTCCGAAAAATCTCTCACTAGCTGATTTGTGACAACATACAAATCCTGAAACCTGCAGATGCCTTTTTTGAGGCGGTGAACAAAAGCTTTACCTCCGCTAACTTCCTCGACAAGTTTTCTCACAAACTTTTCTGTTACATAAGTTGTGCCGTATTCCTCCTTATCTAAAGACTGACTTTCGCTTTGGGGACTAAACAAAATACCGTTAGCCGGCATTTCTATGTGAGGCGGCAGCAAACACTGATCGTGAACGCTGAACATCAAAATGCCGTTAGGAGTCAACAAATCATACAAATTTTGGAGCCAATTCGTAAAAGTTCTTTCCGGCATATGGCTGAAAAAAGAATTAGCCAGAATGCAGTCAAACTTTCGGTCAATTAAATAATTTTCTGGTTTTCCCGTCGAGACAATACCGCTGACCCCCAAGTATTCAGTTTGAAACTTGACCGCGTTAGCATAAATATCAGAAACCCAAATTTTTTCCGGCGGCATTTCCTGAATCAAAAACCGGGTAAATCGACCGTAACCGCAGGCAAAATCTAGAAAAGACGGTACATTTTCAAAACTGCCAAAATGCCATTCCACAACTTGTTTAACCGTATCCAGGACGCTGCGCCCGATCGCATAATAGCGCACCAAAGCCCGAGTGCCATCGTCTAGATCGTCTGCGACGTTTTTCAAGCTGAACAAATACATTTCATCGTCTTCGCAGATCTTCAGTTTAAAATCTTCGGGAAACTTAGCTTGATCTCGAATAAATGCTTTGATTACGGGATTTTCGACTAAATCTAAATTGCTCTCGCTCATAGTTTTCACAGAATTTTAGATAACCTCGGTTGACGGCTCTTTCATCATAGAATCAGCATTAACAATAGTTAAACACGGTTCGATCAGCAAGTCAACAATGCCGTTACCGCAAGACTCAGTACAAGACTGAACTCTAAACATCGCTACATCAACGCAACGATCCAAATAAGTTAAATCTCCATCTACCGTTCCCACAACCCCAGCATTCAGAAAATAAACCCCGGGATTCAGCAAACATTTAAACTGAAACTTCACTACAATTGTCGTTCCCGCTTCCACATACCTAACTGACTGAGTAGAACCCTTCAAAGAAGCACCCGCCAACTCAAAACCGCTAATTGTTTTAATCAACATTCCAAACCTAACTTTGGAAGTTGACCGCGAGAAAGTGACAGAATAAGTATAAATATAATCTTGACGACCGATCAAGTGATTTACCACATTTCCGCTCATAGTCTCGATGTGGGGGTTAATAATTTCCGCTCCACGAGACGGATACCTTACCGTATTCGACGGTATCATCCCCGGATCGTAAAATTCCTCGTAATATTCCTTTGGTTTGGAGACATGTTGCTCGGGTTTAACTTCCGTCTTTGTGATTTCTAAATTAGCATACTGAAGGGGGTCTTGACTTTCCTGTTTTGTCAGTTGGTTCAGATCTCGAATATCTGACTTCAATCCCAGAACCTTATCCGGATCGGCATATATCAGCTTTTGATACTTAGAAATTACCACCTTCGGGGTGTGAGCAAGCAGCAATTCACCGCTATCTATTAAAATCGCCGACGTACAAAGTTGCACCACAGAAGTAGCAGCGTGAGAAACAAATAAAATCGTTCCGCCACCTTCCTGAATGCTTTGCAAGCGGGCAAAACACTTTCGTTGAAAAGCTTCGTCGCCCACGGAAAGGGCCTCGTCAACCACCAAAATATCCGGCTCGACGCTAGTCGCAACGGCAAAAGCTAGCCTGACAAACATACCGCTAGAATAAGTCTTGACTGGCTGTTCGATGAAATCCCCAATATCAGCAAAAGCAGCTATATCGTCAAACTTTTCTTCAGTTTGTTTTTGATTGAATCCCAGTAACTGAGCGTTAAAAAACACATTTTGCCGCCCGGTAAATTCCGGGTTAAACCCGCTTCCGAGTTCCAACAAAGCGGAGACTCGTCCTTTAACATCCACGCTGCCTGCGGTAGGCGTCAGCGTCCCCACAATTATTTGCAGGAGAGTGCTTTTTCCTGAACCGTTGCGACCGACGATTCCCAGAGTTTGTCCTTGAGGAATTTCCAGATTGATATCGTGCAGAGCCCAAAATTCGTCAGCGAGTTTTTTGCTGGGGTAAATAATTTCCTTTAAGCGGTCTCCTGGACGATCGTACCGCTTAAAGCATTTGGAAACATTTTTGAGTGAAATTACATTTTCTGTCATGGGCGGCAGTCAATCGATTTTAGATTTTAGATTTTAGATTTTAGATTGACTTGAAATCTCAAACATATTTACAGCACAATCGATTTTAGATTTTAGATTTTAGATTGACTGTAGATATAAAACAAATTTACAGCACCCTCGATTTGAGATGTTAGATGGACTTTCGCTCTGCAACAAATTTACAGCACGTCAGCAAAAGCGGGACGCAAACGTCGGTAAACCGCCAAACCTCCACAAAATATAGCAGCAGAAATCAGCGTGGCGACACCCCATTCGCCCCAGTGCTTAACTTCTCCAAGCAGTATGAGGTCTCGATAAACCTCCGAGATGGCGGCCATTGGATTCAGCCAAAATATCCACGCTCGCCACTCTTGGGGGATTACTGATGCTGGGTAGACGATCGGCGTCAAATAAAACCAAAAATTTAGAATAACACCTAATGTCTGAGGAATGTCTCGCAAAAACACCGTCAAGCCCGCTGTCAAATATCCCAAACCGGCTGTCAGCAGCAACTGAGGGATCCAAACTAGCGGCAGCAAGCATAAAGTAGCGTTGAGCTTTTGCGAGGACACTGCTACTATGACAATCAAAGCTGCTAAACCCAGAGAACTTTCAATAAAAGCTGTAAAAATCGGCACTAGCGGCAGCAAACCGAGAGGAAATACCACTTTTTTCACTAAATTCGGCTGCCCCACCACCGATACTCCCGACTTGATCAAACCGCTGGTGAAGGCACTCCAAGGCAGCAAACCTGCGAACAGCCACACTCCAAATGTAATGTCGCTGTTTTCCGGGAAGCCTGCAAGGCTGAGCTTTACCTTGAGGACGATCGAAAATACATAAGTGTAAATCACTAATTGCGATAGCTGATTCAGCAGCGGCCACAAATTGCCCAGAATCGAGCCTTTGTATTGAGCTTCCAAGTCCCGGCGCACCAATGTTGCCAGCAGATTCAGCTTGGCCCACCGCTGGCGAATTGCGGGCAGCTTGCCGCCTACCCTTCGGGCCTTTTGGGCAACTCCTTTCACCGTTCTCTGCAATTTTTTCGCCCTCGTTCACTAGCTTCACACCTAAATCAACTCAAGCTACAATTGTGCAGCTTTTGCTAAACCGCAATTATTCCACAGCCCCGTCGCTTTGATCAAGCATATGCCACCCTGGCGAAGTATGTTATTTTAGCCGATCGCCGATCGCACTGCCGAACCGATCGCTAGTTTTTGCTCGTTGTCGTAGCCCCACCGCTGGAAAAATTCCTCATACTCGCCCTTGGCATTCTGCAAACTTTCTAGCATTTGCGACGCTAGAGTTTGACAGGCGGGCATTTGCAGGATTTGAATTAAATTGCGCGATCGCTTCTGCACTCTAGCAGAACCGGCCGCCTTTTCCTCGCTTTGATGGCGCGAATGATACACTACCATTGCCGCCGACATCGCCAAATTTTTCACCAGCAGTTCTGCTACGATCTCAGGAGCCGATCGCAGCGCCTCGACTACTCCGGGTGACGGGCGATCTGCCTCCGGTAAATCGTCCGTTAGATAGGTGACAAAAAAACCCCTAGCACCGTTCTGTGTTTTCACCAGAGATCTAACAGCTTGCTCGATGTCGGCCTCTGAAAGTTGATCGGCCTCAATCAACGACAGTAAAGATTGAGTCAGCTCGATCGCCCCCTCAAAAGTTATGCTTTCCGATGCTAATAAAGAAGATGGAATACTCATCACGAACTCAATAATTGTAAAGATTCTGCTAACAATTGTAAACAATTCCCGCTGCCCGATCGCAGATAAATATGACTATTATCTCCTCCAAACAACAGCCCCCTGACCCAAATCTACCCGAAGACATAGCCCCAGCCCGTCGCAAAAAAGCTGCCAAACCCCAGGCGGAATCTTTGCTAGAATCGCAAGAACTACCCGACGAAATCAACAGCAAACAAGACGACAAAATCCGGCCCCAGCGCTTAGCTGAATACATCGGGCAAAAAGACTTGAGAGAAGTTTTGGCGATCGCAATTGCAGCCGCCAAATCCCGCGGCGAACCGATGGATCATTTGTTACTCTACGGGCCGCCAGGGTTGGGAAAAACCACAATGTCGCTAATTTTAGCAGCAGAAATGGAAGTTGAATGCAAAATCACCACAGCCCCGGCTTTAGAAAAACCGCGAGATATTGTCGGATTGCTGATCAACCTCAAAGCAGGCGACGTGCTGTTTATCGACGAAATTCACCGTTTATCTAAGGTTACAGAAGAAATCCTCTATCCGGCGATGGAAGACTGTCGCTTAGATATTACCATCGGTCAAGGCAAAAGCGCCAAAATCCGCAGCATTCCCCTGAAACCCTTTACCTTAGTAGGAGCAACCACAAAAGTTGGGTCGCTGACATCTCCATTGCGCGATCGCTTCGGCTTGATCCAAAGATTACGGTACTACGAAATAGACGAGCTCAGTCTAATTGTCCAAAGAACCGCCCAAGTTCTCGACACTCAAATCACCCCAGAAGGAGCGGTAGAAATTGCCCGCCGAGCTCGCGGAACCCCCCGCATCGCTAACCGCTTGCTGCGGCGAGTTAGAGACTACAGCGAAGTCAAAAATTTAAAGCCAATTGATGCCGAAGTTGCCTCACTCGCCCTAGAATTATTCAACGTCGATCCGCTAGGTTTAGATTGGACTGATCGGCGGATTTTGACAGCAATGATTGAGAACTTTAACGGCGGCCCTGTGGGCTTAGAAACCCTCGCAGCTTCTACAGGAGAAGACACTCAAACCATTGAGGATGTATACGAACCTTATTTAATGCAAATCGGATTTTTGCAGCGGACAAATCGCGGGAGAATGGTAACGGTTGCTGCTAGAAAACACTTGAATTTTATTGTATAAAAAATGGAACCTGGGCATTGGTTATGGGTCAACTATAATTCCGGTGCCACCGGAATTATAGTTGACTGTTGACTGTTGACTGTTGAAGGAGGGGTCGAAAAACTGAATGATAGTTGAGTATTGACTGTTGATTCGATTTGACAATTCCGATGCTAGCGGAGTTGATATCATTCATTATTGGAGGGGTGCATCTCACTTTGGCAAATATATCAAGTGGAAAGTTGACCATTGAGAGTAAGGATTCAGGTCAAAAAAACTTCGGTGACAAAAGCTGGTAAAATAAACCAATGAGAAAGCCCGCAGCAACCAGA
>NZ_JAUBTO010000177.1:0-14791 GCF_036702495.1 Microcoleus sp. C2D2
CCTTCCCGTTTGTTCGGGAGACAAATAGCCGAGTGTCCCTTCCAAGACGTTAGGATTCATCAGGGTTTGAGTTTCCCTGGGCAGCAAGGATGCAATACTAAAGTCAATGAGTTTGACGTGTTTTGTATGCGGATTAATTAAAATATTGCCGGGTTTAATGTCTTTGTGAATTATCCGGTGGCGGTAGAGTATATCTAATATATTGCTCAGGTCGATCGCCACTGGCAAAAACTCACTCAGAGTCGGGGCAGTTTCCCCTTGTTCCATCCATTCATTCAGAGGAATTCCCCCAAAGTCTTCCATTACCAGCGCATAGCTGTTTTGGTAGGGTTCCAAACTGTATGTTTCGATGATCCCGGGCAAGTTGAGGTTTTTGGCGATCGTGTACTGATTGCGAAATTGCACCAGTTCGCTGAAGCTGGGATACTCGCTCAATAGCAGTTTGATAATTACTTTTTGGTTTGACTCAGAAATTCCTCGATAAACCTGTGTTCTAGAGCCATTGTAGATTGGCTCAATGATGCGATAGCCGGGAATTGTTAGCAAATTATTAGTCATGCCCAAGAGGTTAAATAAAGATTCTATAGATGCTACCGGAGGCTGAAGCGGTAAGGTGCGCATTGCGCATCCTACAGAATAGAATTTATACACCCAGGACTATTAATCTGAAATTCTTGCTTTTTCCAATTTTATATACTAGCGCTGGAATTAGCTAAGTTTTCCACCGCTATTTTAAGATTTTCGACAAGGGCTAAATGATAATCGGTGAAAAGCCGATCGCCCGCAACGTTCCAAAGCTAACTTATGTTTAGCGGTACCATATCCTTTGTTGTTTGTCAAGTCATATTCAGGATACTTAACAGCTAAACGCTGGATTAATTCATCGCGCCAAACTTTCGCGACAATACTAGCAGCAGCAATCTGAATCGATCGCGCATCACCCTGGATCATTGTCTCTTGCTCGATCGACAAATTGGGAATCCTTTGATTCCCGTCAACCAAACACAAATCCGGCTGAACATTCAGCTTAAGAATCGCCCGCTTCATCGCCAACAAAGAAGCCTGCAAAATATTGAGGCGATCGATCTCCCGCACCGAAGCCACACCAATTTGACAGTCAACCGCCACAGCCCGGATTTTCACGGCTAACCGACTCCGGGCTGTGGCACTCAACTGCTTGCTGTCGCGCACCCCGCAACTTGCTAATTCATCGAGAACTTCGTCGGGCAAAATGCAGGCGGCAGCCACCACCGGCCCAAATAAAGCCCCTCGTCCGACTTCATCCACACCTGCAATTACCAGAGTTTTCGAGGGAGAGGGGGAAGGGGGAAGATGGAAAGATGGAAAGAGAGTAAAAATTTCTACTTCTTCCTTCTTCCCTCGAACCTGGGACTTCTTCCTTCTGCCCTCGGACTTCATATCACTCATCCAAAACGGCTGACGAGCGGCGCCGCCGTCGCCGGTTGATAGCAGGCTCCTCGGGTTCGCTGGGTTCGATCGGCTCATTGACTTCGATCTGCTCATTGAGTTCGATCGACCCATAGGATTCGATCGGCTTATTGAGTTCGATCGGCTCATAGGATTCGATCGGCTCCGAAAGTTCGATCGACCCATAGGATTCGATCGGCTCATAGGATTCGTCCATCACATGGCTGGGTTCCTCCATGCGATCGAAATCATCAGTTTGGTCGATCGAACTCTCGCCGTAAATTTGGGCCTCATCATCATCAGAAAATACAGGCTCAACTACCGACATTTCTGGATAATAATCCCGTTCCTGTGCATTCTGTGCAGGCGCCGTCGGTTCAAATTCAAATTCGAGCTGCTCGAAAGGCGGCTTGTTCGGGGCAACACCCGGGAGAGTCACCGAAACGATCGCATTCTTAGGATTTTTCACGCTGCGATCGGTAAGCACCAAAGGAGAAACCCCCATCAGAGCATAAACATCCTGCTCCTCCGCTGTCATTTCCACCGAAATTACCTCCGGAGGCTCCACCATCGGCTTCATCAACTCAGACTTAGCGGGACGCACGCGATCGAAATCCTCGCGCCTGCCAACAGTCGCCATATTCACCAGCCCGAAGCCCTCCGAAGCGGCCCGGATGCCGGGAGGGGCCAGATACTCAGAGCGCGTATCCGCCACAGGCGCGCTCGGAGTATTTGGCAGGCGCAACTTGCTGCGCACCGGTTCCTCCTCCACCGGGAGGGCAAAAGGCTCTTCACCAATCCGGCGGCGGCGGCGCCGTCTGGTTCCGTTCCCCAAATCCTGATAGCTGGGATGGTTGAGCAAGTCCAAAGGCGAGGCGTTGCTGCCGGTCTCAAAATCCACACTTTCGCTCTGAGGTTCCCAAGTAGCCCGAGCAGGTTCGGGGGGGCGTTCTTCCCGCACTGGTGCAGGAGTTGCAGCCGCCACAGGCGTCAAGCTGCGGCGTTCCAATCCTTCGGGCAAATTCAACAAAACGCGGTTCGACGTAGCAACGGTGCGATCGCCCGATTCCCGCACGGCTGCGGCGAAGTCTTCTTCCCCGGGGAGTTGCACCAGATGACCCAACCCGCTGCAAGTAGGACAACTGTGGCCGAACAACTCGTAAATATTTTGACCTTGGCGCTTGCGAGTCAGTTCTACCAGCCCCAATTCCGACAGTTGAGCGATTTGTGGCCGAGCTTTGTCAGCTTTGAGAGCTTTATTGAAATGTTCCAGCACCTGCAACTGATCGCGGCGGGATTCCATGTCTATAAAGTCAACAATAATCACCCCGGCAATATTGCGCAACCGCAGTTGTCTAGCAATTTCCGTTGCTGCTTCGCAATTTGTCCAGAGTACAGTTTCCCGAGCCGTGGCCGATCTAGTAAACGAGCCAGAGTTGACATCGATCACCGTCAGCGCCTCAGTCGGCTCGATAATCACATAACCGCCCGAAGGCAAATCCACCCTCGGTCTGAGGGCTTCTCGAATCGCAGCGTTAACGCGGAAAAATTCTAAAATCGAGGCGCGCTCTCGGTGGTGGTCGATCAAAACTCCCGCAGGAAGTTTACCGCCGTTCCAGCTCATCAACTGCTGCTTCACCCGCTTAATTCCATTTTGCGAGTCCACCACAATCCGATTCACGTCACCGCTGAACATATCCCGCAGCACCCGCTGGATAAAATCGTCATCGCGGTTGAGCAGTGCCGGCGCCCGCGAGGTACCGCCTTCGAGTTGAACGGCTTCCCACTGTTTTTGGAGGACTTCCAAATCTTCCATGATGGCTTCTTCAGTCATCCCTTCAGCTTCGGTGCGTACCAGCAGCCCCATCCCGGCCGGTTTCACCAAAATAGCCAGGGCTCTGAGGCGGTTGCGCTCGGCTTCCGACTTGATCCGCCGTGACAGATTGACTCCCCTGCCGTAGGGCATCAGTACCAAATAGCGGCCCGGCAGAGTAATGTTGCCTGTCAGCCGGGGGCCTTTGCTGCCCGTCGGTTCTTTCATCACCTGTACCACCACTTTCTGCTGCGGCGTCAGGAGTTCTGTAATTGCTCCTGCCGAGCGTTTAAGGCGCAGCGGGCCGAGGTCTGTGACGTGCATGAACCCGTTACGCTCGGGGTCGCCAATATTGACGAATGCCGCATCTATCCCGGGAAGTACATTTTCTACAATTCCCAAGTAAATGTCGCTGACTTGGTGGCTGCCTGTGGCTACCACAAGTTCTTGGATTTGATCTTCTGAAAAGACGGCAGCAATGCGATGCTGCTCTGCTATAACTATCTGCTTTGTCATTCAATTTCCTCACAAAACTGGCAGCAAGTTAGAGGTACTTACGCACTCATAGTGCCTCTGACTTTGACTGTAATTAGTAGTAGCTTGAAGAGTTATTAGCTGTGAGTTGGTGCAGGGTGGAAGGAAATTTAACTGTTCACTGTTAACTGTTCACTGTTAACTGTTCACTGTTAACTGTTCACTGTTAACTGTTCACTGTTAACTGTTCACTGTTACAGATAAAGTAGTTAAACCCGCCCGTACAGAGTTATGAGTTATGCTCAGCAGATAAATCTGAGAGATAGAAATAAGGAGGCTTTTATCGAGTTAGCGATATTGAGTTTTGAGTTGATAATTGCGAAATCAATACTCAAAATTCAACACTTACAACTCTTCCTTTGAACTCAGCGAATAAATTCAGTGACACCGTACCAATTTCTTAACACACAACTTAACACTACGAACTGATAACTCCGCTTGCGTGGTGGTTGAGGGCTGGTTTTGAGCGAAAGTAGGTAGGAGTGAAAGCGCCTAGACTTTTGTTGAATTCTTGCACGATCGCACTCAACACACCCCTGTTTGGCATTCGACTGCAACCTCCGCCCCTGCCAACCCTAAAACCTCGTCAGTCGATTTGAGATTTTAGATTTTAGATTTTAGATTTACTCCACAGATGAATTTGGGAGATTGAGCTTTAGTCTAAAATCTCAAATTTTTGGTTTTCCACGAATTAAGTCGGGGGCTTATCTCCGTTTTTTGACGGGTCAGTCGATTTGAGATTTGAGATTTGAGATTTGAGATTTACTCCACAGATGAATCTGCGAGATTGAACTTTAGTCTAAAATCTCAAATTTTTGGTTTTCCACGAATTAAGTCGGGGGCTTATCTCCGTTTTTTGACGTGTCAGTCGATTTGAGATTTGAGATTTACTCCACAGATGAATCTAGGAGATTGAACTTTAGTCTAAAATCTCAAATTTTTGGTTTTCCACGAATTAAGTCGGGAGCTTATCTCCGTTTTTTGACGGGTCAGTCGATTTGAGATTTGAGATTTGAGATTTACTCTACAGATAAATCTGGGAGATTGAACTTTAGTCTAAAATCTCAAATTTTGGTTCTCCACGACTCCTGTCGGGGGATTATCTCCGTTTTTTGACGGGTCAAAAAAATCTATTGTTGAATACCCGCTCTACGGTTTGAACCGTGAGATTTTTGAGTAAGCCGAGGGCCGACAACCAGTCGAGCGGTCGAAATTAATCGCTAAAGTTGGTTCCTGCCCCGCTCCTGCGGGTTTGGCGCTAGATTTAGCCCGTGAATGTACAACAAAAAGGCTTGAAGTCTTGAACAGAAGCAATTTGCACCCAGCCCGCGTTGCTGGTTGACGAGGGCGGCGAGCGACTAAAGCGCTCGAGCCGCCGCGGCTTCCATAACAAGCGATTATAGCGTGAAACGACACATCCCGATCGAGAGCCGAAGGTGAAATATTCCACTCTTAGCTTCCCTATCTTAACCATAACCCAGGATTAGCTGACTGCGCTCAACCCGCAGAAGCTGAATTTCCTGCTGGCTGACTTGTTCGAGCATGAACACAATATGTTCTGGCTTTAGCAAGTTGCCGTCGCTGCGACAAGTCCCGGTATAGCGCAAGATGGCTCTGCCTTCGGATGTACGACCAGAGGCTCTTGTGCTGCTTTCTGATTTCTGCTCTACAAGTTCTAGTTTGTGCAGCCGATCGCGCAAATTGACATCCTGCGTCTTTCCCGACTTAGTAGTGTGCACCCGCCAAAAAGCCTTTGTTTGGGCGATCGTCTTGACCCAATCTTCCCAGTTGGCCTCATCCGCCACGGAAACAGCAGCAGAATTCTCCAGCCCTAATTCGCCCTGAAGGGCCAACGAGCCGGCGTCGGCCACAGTAATTACGTACTCCGCTGCTTCCAACAACTGACTAGCAGAAGGAGCCTTGAGATCGATCGGCTCAACCTTGTAAATCGGAATATTTTCCGGCAGCTTGGCCGCCAACTTGGATCGAAAACTCTCAACCTCGATCGACTCAGTGAGCTCAAAGTCGGCAATTTCCCCAGTGCTGGTAACGCCCAGAGGCAGAGCATTTGCCAGAGAAATCCGAGGGTTCGGGTGAAACCCGCCCGTAAAAGAAATGGGCAAATCCGCTCTGCGGACTACTCGATCGAACAATCGGATCAAATCCAAATGACCAACCAAAGCCATATCGCCCACCTTCCCGAACCAAACCCGCAAACGCTGTTTCCGCTCGGTATTGGGCACGAACTCCCCGGCAAACTCTGGAATTGGCAGCGCATCCACAACCACATTGTGTCCGAAATCGGTGCCGCAAACCCCGCAGCGCGAACATCCTTCAAAGGAACAGTCGGGAACCGTCGCTGCTTCTAAAGCCTTTTGCAAGTCAATTTTAAGCCAGTTTTTGTCGATTCCCGTATCTAAGTGATCCCAAGGTAAGGCCCGATCGAGAGAGAGGGGGAGAGTGGGGGAGGGGGAGAGGGGGAGAGTGGGGGAAGGGGAGAGGGGGAGAGTGGGGGAAGGCGAGTGGGGGAGAGTGGGGGAGGGGGAGAGGGGGAGAGTGGGGGAAGGGGAGAGGGGGAGAGTGGGGGAAGGGGGAAAATCTTCCTTGATTTCTCTTCCTTCTTCCTTCTTCCTTCTTCCTTCTTCCTTCTCCCTTCTTCCGACTTCCGTCGAACTAAGATCTGTTACATCCGTTACATCCGTTACAGAATCCGTTGCCGAACTTCCTTCTTCCCTCTCCTCTTCCTTCTCAAAGAGATTCCACTCGCCGCTTTCGACTTTGCGGTATTTCCAGGTAAGGCCCGATTCATCTATCGCCTGAGTCCAAGCTTTGTAAGCCCGATCCAAACTTTCCCACCACGCATCCATACCCGCGCCTAGTTCCCAAGCGCGGCGGACTACAGCAGCCAAACGTCGATCGCCCCGTCCGACAAAATCCTCCATTGCCGAAATCCGCACATCAGTGTAATTCACCTTGACGCCCCGCATCCCCCGAAATTCTCCCTTCAGGAGTTTTTGCTTGCGGGAAAACTCAGCAGTAGAAACCGAGTGCCACTGAAAAGGAGTGTGAGGCTTAGGCGTAAAATTAGAAATTGTCAAGTTAAAATTGAGTCCCCGCCGGCCATCGAGCCTGCATTCCCTGTGCAGCCAGCGGACTGTTTCGGCGATGCCCAGAACATCTTCATCGGTTTCTCCGGGCAAACCGATCATAAAATACAGCTTGATTTTATCCCAGCCGCGATCGACCGCAGTTTTGACACCCCGGAGCAATTCTTCATTCGTCAAACCTTTGTTAACGATATCGCGCATCCGCTGAGTACCCGCTTCCGGGGCAAAAGTCAAACCGCCTTGTCGCGTACCGCCGAGAATGTCGGCAATATTATCGTCAAATCTGTCAACCCGCTGGCTGGGTAGAGACAGAGAGATATTTTTATCTTTCAGGCGATTTTTGATTTCCATCCCGACTGCTGGGAGTGCCAGATAGTCGGAACAACTGAGGGAAAGCAGGGAAAACTCGCTGTGCCCGGTGGCTTGCATCCCCTGTTCGATCGCCTCTACGACTTGCTGCGGTTCCACATCGCGCGCGGGACGAGTCAGCATTCCCGGCTGACAGAAGCGACAGCCGCGGGTGCATCCCCGGCGGATTTCTACTGTCAGTCTGTCGTGTACTGTCTGGACGTAGGGAACCAGGCCGGTCGAATAAGCTGGTATCGGAGTCGCCACGCGGCGCAGAATTCGCTCGGGAACTTGCGGGCGGTTGGGATGAACTGAACCGTCGGCCGCCATATCGTAGAATTGCGGGACGTAGACACCGGGAATTTGCGCTAAATCCAGCAGCAATGCTTCCCGGCTCAAATTATTAGTTTTGCCGAATGCCAAAATCAAGCCAATTTCAGGCAGCAATTCTTCTCCATCTCCCAAAGCGATGAAGTCAAAAAAGTCAGCGTAAGGTTCGGGATTGGAAGTTGCTGTTTGCCCGCCAGCAAAAATCAGCGGCATTTGACCGTTTTGGTCATTTGTCGCTCTTTCTTTCCAAGTTAGGGGAATGCCGGCCAAATCCAGCATTTCCAGAATGTTTGTTGCTCCGAGTTCGTAGCTGAGGCTAAAGCCCAGAATATCAAATTCTGTGAGCGATCGCCTGGATTCTACCCCAAACAGGGGAGTTTGAGTCGATCGCAGTTTTGCTGCCAAGTCTGGTGCGGGCAAATAAGCTCGATCGCACAACTGCCTCGGCAAGGCATTCAAAATGTTGTAAAGGATGATGTGCCCCAAATTGGAAGCACCAACTTCATAGACTTCTGGGTAAGTGAGAACCCAGCGCACAGACGCCCCGTCCCAATCCTTGTGGGCAGCCCCCAATTCGTTTCCCAGATAACGAGCAGGCTGATTAATTTCTGCTGTAAGTAATTCTTCGACTTTTACTGCCACGGCTCGACTCGCTAAATATCTGCGACTCTTAAGCAGCCTACCTTAAAATCTGCCAACACGCCAACGACAGTCCTCTGTCTTTTGGAGCATTTAACCGAATTTGCTGTGTTTTGTTGTTTGTTGAAGCCGGTGATTCGGCTCTATCACTGCTTGTGGGCGCTGGAGTTTTCCGCTTCAAAGCTATCGACGTTTTCAAATACCTTAAAAACTCGATCGAGTTTGCTGAGTTCCAGAATCATCCTAATCCCGGGGGATACCGAGCAAATACTAAAGCTGCGCCCCATTTTTTTCGCCTGCTTCAGGCCCGAAACCAATGCCATCAAACCCGCACTGTCCATAAATGTTACTTCGGCAAAATCTACTAGTACCCCTGCCACCCCGGGGGCTGAAATTGCTGTCGTTAGTTGCCGTCCAAATTCTCCGGAGGTGGCTGCATTCAGGTGGTCTAGGGGTCGAATCACCGTAATTGGTTTACGGGCAAGAAGTGTCGGCATAGGTCAAACCTGTGATTACTACGTATTTTCAACTACTGGGCCGGACAAATGTCAGCCTAAACCTAGTTGATAAATCTCAGAGTAACTTACTCTGAGGGAAACTGAGCAGTTGTTTTCAGTGATTTTACTGAATCTTTATTTATTGACTCTTTTTTATAAAAGTTTGCGTAAGATTTGCCTAGGAAAAGTAAGCTACTATACTATTTTTTCTTTATGGCAGCAGTTTACTCTTGGTAACTCTAAAAATTGCGCTCGACCCTGCCCTAGCTGTTAGGTTAAACTGAATAATGTAATTGAAATCACTTGTGAGTTCTGATTTAGATCACGCGCTCGCTAGACAGTTCAGAGCAAAATAAAAGTGTACGGAGTTCTCCGACCTATTATGCAAGCAACTCATGCTATTCGTCAACTTGTAGAAAAAGCCCTCTACATTAAGCAGTTGACGCCTGACATTGAAAACGAAATCAACTACGAGCTCACCCGTTTGGGGTACATCTCGGATATTGATTATGAGGCTTTAGAGTTATTAATGGATGAAATGGATGCCGGCCGGGTGCAATTGGTATCTAGCCGTCTATA
This sequence comes from Microcoleus sp. C2D2, assembly GCF_036702495.1. Classification (NCBI taxonomy): domain Bacteria; kingdom Bacillati; phylum Cyanobacteriota; class Cyanophyceae; order Oscillatoriales; family Microcoleaceae; genus Microcoleus; species Microcoleus sp. C2D2. The sequence goes on from NZ_JAUBTO010000177.1 coordinate 9,276, forward strand.
GTGGGAACGGGGCAACCACTCCACCTCAAAGAGCAAAAAAATCCTTGCACGGCGGGAAATAGAGGAGTGTCACAAGCATTGACCCCCGGCCGAATATTTTTCAAAGGAAGCACCTAGTTGCTGAACTTGATATTTGAGGAGATACTGTTAAGGGCGATCGTCCCTGCAGCTCTGCTCAAAAGCTAAAAATTTTGACCTAAATTAAATTTATAACTTTTGGGGCTTGACAAATTAGCTCTAATTCAGACCTAGGTTCTGCCGGAGCCAATCTCAAATCTAAAATCTCAAATATAAAATCGTTCGATAATTAAATTTATAACTTTTGGGACTTGACAAATTAGGTTTAATTGTCAAAGTTAGTCATGCTTAATGAAGCACCTAGTTGCTGAACTTGATATTTGAGGAGATATTGTTAAGGGCGATCGAACTCCACCTCCGATCGAACTCCACCTCCGATCGAAAGCCAAAAACTTTGACCTAAATTAAATTTATAACTTTTGAGGCTTGACAAATTAGCTCTAATTCCGACATCCCTCCTCACGGGGTTAATCTAAAATCTAAAATCTAAAATCGTTCGATCGCGCCGCCAAACTGGCCACCACCGCGACCAACTCAGCAGGCTCGATCGGCTTGGGCACGTAAATTTGAAAACCTTGCTGCAGCGCCCGTACCCGTTCCTCTACCCTACCAACCGCCGTGAACGCCAATGCCGGAATTTCCCTGTCCGCCACGAAAGATCGCACTTGCGGGAGCAGATCCTCTCCATCAGGGGCAGGAATCTCGATATCGATCGCCAACACATCCGGATTCAGCCTTTCAACCGCCTCCAGGGCTTCGCTTCCCGAGCTAGCGCTCTCCACCTGGGCCCCGCAATCTTCGAGCACTGTACGCGCAAAATCCAGGGAATCCGCATCGAGATCCACCACCAACACCCGCACTCCAGAAAGATTGCTGCTGACAAAAGACTTATTTACACGGGCTCGCGCCTTGCTTTGAGGAACCCCAAACTCCCCGGATCCGGAAACAGAAAGTCCGCAGTCGCTATGCGGCTGTTTAATTGGCAATCTCACCAAAAAGCTCGCTCCCTGTCCCGAACCGGCCGATTCCGCTTGCACTGTCCCCCCGTGCATTTCCACAAAATGGCGCACTAGGGCCAAACCCAAACCCAATCCGTTGTACGGTCGCTTTGTAGAACTGTCAGCTTGGCTGAACCGATCGAAAACGTGGGGCAAAAACTCTTCCGTAATCCCTTGTCCCGTGTCACTCACCTCAAGTTCCACACAAGCGGGCGACAAATTTTTACAGCAAGCGGATTCCTCAGGGGCCCGAGTCCCCTCCAGCCTCCGCAGCGCCACCCTCACCTGTCCGCCATCGGGAGTAAACTTAATCGCATTCGACAGCAAATTCCACGCCACCTGTTGCAAGCGGCCGGAATCGCCAAAAATCCGCCCCGCAGTTTTGTCGAAATCCGTCACAATTTCAATATTTTTTGCCCCAATCGCGGGCGCGAGAGTCTTTATCGCAGCCTCAACATTCGAAATCAAATCCACCCACCGCAAATTCAGGGACAGTTTGCCATTAATAATCTGCGACACGTCCAACAAATCCTCGATCAGAGTTGCCAGCGAGCGCGTATTGCGGTCGATCGTTTCCAGAGCCCGAACAGTTGTTTTTTCGTCAAACTTGCGGTTGCGCAGCAGTTGCGCCCATCCCAGCATCGCATTCAGCGGCGTCCGCAATTCGTGGGACAAAGTTCCCAGAAACTCGTCTTTAATCCGGTTCGCCCTGGCCAATTCCTGGGCTCGATCGTGCAGTTCTCTTTCCAATTGCTTGCCAACCGTCAAATCGAGAATAAAAGCCACAGATTCTTGTCGCTTTTGGGCGAGCAAAACATATCCGATCAACACCGGAATCCGGCTGCCGTCTCTCCTCAAGAATTCCTTCTCGTAGGGAGTGCAAGCCCCCGTTGCTTGTGCCTCTTCAATCCCCTTCAAGTCGAGAGACTGGTACTCCGGCGGCGTCATGTCAATCCAGTTTAATTCCCCGCGCTGCAACTGTTCCCGCGTGCAACCAACTATCCGCAAAAATTCGTCGTTGGCCTCCATGATACCGCCGTTAACATCTCCGAACATAATCCCCATCAAGTTAGCTTCGACCAACATTCTCAGCTTTTCTTCGCTAGCTTGGAGTGCAGATTCTGCTTGCTTGCGATCGCTAACGTCTTGGATGTAAGCCGACAAACCAGAATCCGAAGGATAAAAACGCACCTTCAACCACTTATTCCATAACGGCACGAATTCTTCATACTCGATCGTTACCTTTTCTGTTAATGCTTTGGCAACCCTTTTGGCAAACGGTAAATCCACAGCCCATGGAAATATCTCCCAAACATTTTTACCGATCAACTCGGCTTTTGACTTGCCTAAAAGCTCTTGAGCTTTTTGGTTGACATAGGTGTAGTTCCCCTTTAAATCCATCGCGATAAAAGCGTCGGTAATGCTTTCGAGAATGTTAGTAATTTGACCGTTTGCCGATTGCAGCGCTTTAGCTGTTTCTTCTGCTTGCAACCTGGCTGCTTGTTCGCGCGACAAAGCGGCAGCGCGTTCTTGTTCTGCCAGTTTTCGATCGCTAATATCGATGTAAGAACTGATGTAACCTGCAAAAGTGCGATCGGGCCTGTACCGGGGTACGCCCGTACCCAAAACCCAGCGGTATTCCCCGTCATAGCGCCTCAGGCGGCATTCGATCCGGTACTCGCTGCGATCGTCGAAAGCTGTGCGGTAAATATCCCGGCATTCTGGCAAATCATCGGGGTGCAAGCTTTCCATCCAACCAGTGCCCATTTCTTGCGCCAACGTTCTACCCGTAAACTTCAGCCAAACTTTGTTAAAGTAATCGCCAAGTTGGTCAGTGTCCGACATCCAAATCATCACCGGCGCGGTATCTGCCATAATCCGAAATCGAGCTTCGCTTTCCTGCTGCTGTGCTTCGGCTTGCTTGCGATCGTTCCGTTCTTGAACTTCCCGCAGGGCCCGCTGAATCGACGGCACCAGGCGCATCAAACGGCGTTTGAGAACATAATCAGTAGCGCCGCTTTTCAAAGTTTCGATCGCCACTTCCTCGCCCAAAGTAGCCGACACAAAAATAAACGGCACTTCCGGACAAGTAGCGCGGGCGATTTCCAGCGCTACTTCTCCGTTAAAACAAGGCAGCATATAATCTGCCAAAATAATGTCAAAACAGTGTTTTTCCAGCGCCGTGGCAAAGTCTTCCCGAGTTTCCACACACTGCAGAGAAAATTCCAGACCGCCATCTATTAGATATGCCTCAATCAGTTCGGCATCTAGGGGGCTGTCTTCTACTAAGAGGATATTGAGCTTTTTCACAAAAATTCCTTTTACTTAAATATCAGTAATGCGGGCAGTATTTGATTGCCAACCGTAAAATAACGGTTTCAAGGCTCCAAGGCAAGTTCGCTACCAAAGGAAAATCCAGGGTTTCAGCCTCCGAACTAAAAACAGTCCGGACTATTGAAATATATTTTACTTAAATAGTTCCTCAAAATCCCTTGAATATTTCCATTCTTTACTGCTTCATAAAATCTATCTAAACTTAACCAAAGTCGTCTTGAGATAATTAGTGTTTAATTCCTACGCTGTTGGGCCCAACATAGTCGAAGGAGTCGGCTATCCCAAGATAAGTCGGCTATCCCCCTGGCTGCCAAGGGTTCCCAGTTCCAAAATGTTGATACTGGCGCTTAAATCACGGTCAATCGAGATACCGCAGGATGGACAATCATAAGTCCTGATACGAGGGTGACCGATCTTGTTTGTTACCACAGAGCGAGCTAGTCAAAGAACTAGGAAACCATCGATCGACTAGGACTATTGTCGCCCCATACATCTTGCACTTATATTCAAGTTGACGCCTGAATTCATCAAAGCCCAGGTAAGATATAGCCAAGCCAAGTTTAGGATTAGCCATCATCCCTTTCACATTCAAGTCTGCAATCTTAATCAGTTTTAAACTTTTAACTGTGGGAGTTATCAACTTGTGTAATAACTCCTTGCGAATGCCAGATATCCCGGAGTGAATCCGCATCATTTTATTGTAGATTTGGCGCTGGTTCTTAGAGCCTTTTACTTCTTTTGAAGCTTCGCCCTGTAATATTGCTAGCTTGGTTTTCGCTTGCTTTAACGGTTTTAGTGCATCAAAAACTTGATTTTTTGGCATCGTAGCAAAGGCTTTAATTCCTAGGTCAATACCTCCTGATTCTTGGGTTTGTTGGACTTCTTTGCGCTCCGCGTCAACGCAGAATGAGACAAACCAACCACTTCCTTCTTTTGATAGGGTAAAAGTCTGGGAAACCAAACCCCATTCCAGTGGTTCATGACCTGGAAATGTCCCTACTGTAGGAATTTTAATTGTATTCCCAGCATTCAGTACAACCTTTGGGTTTGACGAATCTACTGTAAATGATTGACCATCTCGACCGCTAGCGAATGTGGGATAAACCCACTTGGATGAGCGATACCGATGACAAGCATCCTTTAAATTAATTAATGCGTTTTGGTATACTCGGCTAGACAATTGATTCATTCAAGCAAATCCCCCTTATTTTTTGATGTGATTGGTTAAAACTTTTTTGAGTTCGTTAATCACTTTCGAGTCGGAAAGCTTGACCCGACCATACATCTGAGTCCGAAGACTCAATCCCATATTAAAAACAACCAGTCTCAACCCTGCGTGTTTCGCCATCAAGGTAGGTTCTCTATTATTTAATTTGAGTTCTCCTTTGATAGCAAACATACTTAGACCTACCTAAAGTTGTGTTTGATGGGGTACAGTTTCGATGGCTAGACTTATTTAATACTCCAACTAATTTTCCCTACTCTGCAATTTTCCACAGAAAAAAGTCCTGTAAAGATTAACTCTGAGTAAGTTTAGCAAAGTATTTGGCGATTTCGTTGAACTCAATTTCGATCGCCGATCAAAAGAAAATATCAAAAATTGCTCCGCTTTCTGCTGGAACCTTTGCCCCGGTTTGCGGGTGAATCGCGAGAGCCGATAAAAAAACTATCTTTTGGAGTCCGGGAGGCACAAAAACCAGGTTAAAAGTCAAAATCAGAGGTTGTGAGCGATCGATGTTAACCCTAAAACCTAGTTTTTGAGCTTATTTGCGTCTATAACTATTTATATATCCAATGTAGGGGAACACAGGCATCTATCCCAAGATGGAGCTTGGCAAACTCGCTCTAATTCAGAAACCGGGTTTCTTAAAAAAAACCTGGTTTTTCACCACAACAAATAATTTAAATGCGTTAGTCTTGGACGCGCAAAAACCCGGTTTCTACGCAGCGTAGTTAGCCGTACCCTTACGGTAGGTAAGTATGTATTTTGTCAAAATTTGTCCATCTAATAAGCTATTCTGCATTTAACATTGTATGTCAAAAAAAATTCAAGTCTTGTGGGGTGTCCCGCCCGCCCTGAATATACAATTTAAATGCGCGACAGCT
>NZ_JAUBTO010000178.1:0-14761 GCF_036702495.1 Microcoleus sp. C2D2
AATTGGGTCAACAGGTAAAAGATGAGTAATTTTACTCATTGACAATAGTGCTTTTAGCTTAACTTGTGAGTAATGCAACTACCCACACCTTAAAGGTGAGTTTGCCCGCGTCATTACCTTCAAAACCTCCTATGCTCAAAGTCTGATTGATAACTTTTCCCAAAAAGATAAAGAACCTCATATCGCAATCTCAGTGGATATGCTCGACACTGGGATTGACGTGCCAGAGGTAGTTAATCTGGTGCTGTTCAAAATTGTTCGCTCCAAAACTAAGTTCTGGCAGATGATAGGACGAGGTACGAGGCTATGTCCTGACTTATTTGGACTGGGGCAAGATAAACAATTTTTTTACCTGTTTGATTATTGCCAAAATTTAGAGTATTTTCAACACAACTCAGAGACTGTTAATGCACCAATCACTAAATCATTGGGTCAGCAATTGTTTACCGCTCGATTAGAATTAATCGGAGAGTTAGATAAAAGAATCCCTGAAAATCAACCAATTAATTCAGCACAACTGAGCAAGCTTCAAGATTATCAAGCTGCTTCTAAAGAACCCAAGACCGATGCAGAATTGCGCCAAGAACTAGCCAATTTACTCAATACCGAAGTGGCGGCTATGAATCCTGAAAACTTCATAGTGCGACCTAAACAACGATTCGTAGAGAAATATGCTAATTCCGCAGCATGGGCATCGTTATCGATCGATGATTTTCTTGAGCTTAGTCAAGAAATAGCTGGTTTGCCTTCCCAATTGGAAACAGAAACTGAAGAAATAAAAAGATTTGATGTTCTGATGCTGAAGTTACAATTAGCAATCCTGCGCTCTGACTCTACGTTTAAGCGTTTACAAGAACAGGTGAAATCACTTGCAGGACTGCTAGAGGAGAAATCTGCCATTCCCTTCGTGCAAGAACAGTTAGCCCTGATTCAGGAGGTACAAACCGATGAGTGGTGGCAAGATGTGACATTGCCAATGCTGGAGGTGTTACGCAAACGCCTACGGGGGTTAATCAAGCTGATTGAGAAACAAAAACGCCAACCTATTTACACCGATTTTGAGGATGTAATGGGGGATGAGATAATAGTAGAGTTTCCTGGTTTTACAGCATTAGATAACTTTGAGAAGTTCCGTGCTAAAGCAAGGGCTTTTTTGCGATCGCATCAAGATCGTGCGGTCATCTTTAAGCTGCGGACTAACAAACAGCTCACTCCATCCGATTTATCTGAGTTAGAGAAGATATTGCTAGAAAACAAATTAGGCGTAGAGGAGGATATAGAGCGTGCAAAAGAAGAGTCGCATGGGTTAGGCTTATTCGTCCGTTCCTTAGTAGGACTCGATCGGGAGGTAGCCAAGCAGGAATTAGCGAGGTTTATATCTGGTAAAAATCTTAACTCCAATCAGATTGAATTTGTGAATATGATTGTGGATTATCTAACCGCACATGGCGCAATGGATGCAGCAATCCTCTATGAATCCCCATTTACCGACATTACGCCACAGGGGCCAGAGGGATTATTTACCTCGACTCAGCTAGATGAATTATTTTCTATTCTTGAAGAAGTTTCTACACGGGCTGCTGCATAAGGCACAGCAGTAAAACCTGGGGCGTTACAAATAATCTGGGTTGAAGCACAATTATAGTTACAGTAAAACCTGGCTTTTGGTGTCCAGGAACGCGGAAGTGGCAGTTTTCCTCGCTCTTGAATGTTTAAAACCAAAAATAGCTAACCTCCAGATTGTAGGAAAGACCTCAACGGACAATTATTTTTCTGTTCTTCCAGGTGAATACAAATAGGGATCAGAAACGATCGCTTACCCTGCTAAACTAAGCTAGATTATCGATTCCAGGCTTGTTACCATCCTTGCATCTGTGCGATTTCAGCGCTCTGAGATGTGATGATTGACTGAGCAAAAGTACGGATTTCTGGATGAGCAGCACACTCAGATGCCATCTGAGCCATCATCACCCCCATTTGATGATGGGGAATCATTTGTCGCACAAATTCCTTGTCAAAGTCCGGGGCTTTCTTGAGCGCGTCGAGGTCGGTTTTCATGCTCATCATGCCCTGACCCATCATGCCCTGACCCATCATGCCCTGACCCTGGCCCATCATGCACTGACCCTGACCCATCATGCCTGAGCCTGTGCCCTGCCCTTGGTTGTGGTGGTCTCCCATCATGCCCATGTCATTCATTGAACGTGCAGCGACTTCTTTGCCGAACCACTGTTTGTACCAGGTACGCATCTCTTGAATTTCACGAGTTTGGTCTTTTTTAATCGCTTGGGCTAATTTTTTAACTTCTGGGCGTTTGGCGCGACTAAAAGCAATATCAGCCATTGCGATCGCATCTTGGTGATGCGGGATCATCATTTCGATAAAATGCTGATCGACTCGAACCGATCTAGGTTGTTGAGGATTCCTGGTGCAGGTAATGACTGAACTTGTTCGCTGTTGATAAGGACAAATCCAGTAATAGCACCACTACTAAGTAGCCCGACTAAGCTGTACACCAAAAACTTCTTATTCATAACTCCACCTGATTTGAAGAATAACTAGGTTTCAATACTGGCTGCTTCAAAGCAAGACGCGCTCACTGATGCAACAAGGCAATGCGGTAAATTAAATGGGTTTATGCCGTTGCTTTAGCCATCTGACGGCAAGATTCAGCACAACGACGGCAGGCTTGAGCGCACTTCTTACACGGCTCGTGGTCGTGCTTCTCACACTCAGTCGCACAGCGATCGCACGCTTCTGCACAAACCGCACACATTTGAGCGTGCAGGTCAGAATTACGAGCCATGAACCGAGCGCAGAGAGCACAGGTATCAGCGCAATCGCGGCATAGCTTAATACATTGAGCCATCATCTGCACCATGTCACTGGTTAAGCAAGCGGTTCCGCATTGCTCACACTCACGAAGACAGTCGAGGCAATTCTGAATGCAGGTTTCTAGCAGAGATTGATGAGATTTAGTAGTAGTAGTAGTAGTAGTCATGGTTTTAAGCTCCTAAAAAATCAACACAACGAAGAACAGATTGTTATGCCCTTCACCTTGGTTAGGAGATGACTAAGTTCTTATATCTCTCAAACTATGCTCAGACTATGAGAAACCTATGAGCGATTCAAGGTTTACGTCTTTAGGAAGATTTTTCCAGATTTTTGGCGATGAGCAATTCATTTCATCCTGATTTCATTATTTCCCATTATTATTATTGAAGGATTCCGACCACCTGACACCGCAACCAGCCTGTAAAGGAGTTAGACTGATGAAAATTTTGGTGGTAGAAGATGATGAGGCAATTGCCGATCTCCTTACTTATATGCTCTCCAACCAAAATTACGTGGTTGAAGTTGCTAACGATGGTGAGGCAGCTTGGGAACTGATTATTGTTTATAACTATGATTTACTACTGATAGATATTACGCTCCCTCGTTTAGACGGAATAAGTCTCTGTCGTAGAGTCAGAGGGCACGACTATAAAATGCCAATTCTGGTGGTAACAGGGCGAGGCAGTGGTCACGATCAAGCGATCGGGCTAGATGCAGGTGCCGATGCGTACATGGTGAAACCGCTCGATCAGGAGGTATTGATTGCTCGAATTCGAGCCTTGCTGCGTCGCGGAGGCACGGCTTTTCAATCTGTGCTGGAGAAGGGTAGTTTGCGGCTCGATCCGACAAGTCGTGAAGTTACTTACGCAGGGCAACTTCTATCCTTAAGTCCCAAGGAGTTTTCGATCCTAGAGTTGTTTTTGCGGAATAGTCGTCAAGTCTTTACCTACAGCGTAATTTTGGATCAAATCTGGGCGTATGGAGAGACTCCTAGCGAAGATGCTGTGAGAACTCATATTAAGGGGCTACGGCAGAAATCTAGAGGGGTCGGCGCTCCCAGAGATTTGATTGAAACGGTTTATGGACTGGGTTATCGGCTTAAACCAATCGCTGATTCAACCAAGACGGCTCAACTCACGTCTAATGAAGCGACTCAACCGATTCAACAACAAACCCTCAGCGCCTTATCCAAGCGTCAAGAAATTGATCGCGCCTCAAACGACTTAACTACAGAACGAATCGAGCCGGAAGAGTCTCTGTTTGCGGATGAGCGTCCTTTGTTATTGATCGTCGATCCCGATCGCCAACTGGCCCAACAGTTGATGTGTGAAGCGGTGGACTGGGGATTTCGGAGCGCGATCGCAACGACACTTTCCGAAGCCGAAACGAAAATTGAGCAGGATGCGCCTACCGTTGTGCTACTCGATCCCGATATTACTCATCCCACAACAGAGAGTTTAAGGCTGCTGGCAAAGCTCAGTCATCAAACTCCTTCTGTGCCAGTTCTAGTTTTAACCAGTCACGATCAATTAACCGATCGCCTAGAAGTTGCCCAACTCGGCGGACATAGTTTTTTACACAAACCCTTGCCCCCGGCTCAAGTCCTGAAAGCGATCGCACAAGCGGCACAACAAGCAAAGACAGCAAAGCAACGGGTGATGGTCGTCGATGCTAATCCCCAGATTCTTGCAACTCTGAAGGAGTTCCTAGAACCCTGGGGATTGAGCGTAACAACGCTGAACGATCCTCAACAATTTTGGGAAACGTTGAAATCCTGCTCGCCGCATCTGCTAATTTTAGATGTGAAAATGCCTGCTGTGAGCGGCGTTGAGCTTTGCAAAATTATCCGCAACAATTCGCGCTGGGGGCGCTTGCCGATCATTTTTTTGACGGCGCATACCGATGCTGCGATCGTCAATCAAATGTTTTCAGTAGGTGCAGATGACTTTGTGAGCAAGCCGATCGTAGGGCCAGAATTGGTCAGTCGCATCATCAATCGCCTAGAACGGATCAAACTCCTTCAGAATGCTGCTGAGACAGATTATTTGACCAAACTCTCTAACCGCCATAAGTCAACCCAAGACTTAAACAAATACCTTCAACTTGCAAATCAACAGGAGCAGCCGCTCTGTCTAGCAGTTCTGGACTTAGACAATCTCAAAGAGATCAACGATCGTCACGGGTACAATACTGGCGACATGGTGATGCGTCAGTGGGGACAATTGCTCCGGCAAACTTTTAGGCAAAATGCAGTCGTTGCTCGCTGGGAGAGCGATGAATTTGTGGTTGCCTTATCTAGCATGATTAAGGCAGATGGTATTCAAAGACTCACTCAATTATTAGCAACGCTCCACCACAGAAAATTTGTTGCTCCCGATCAAACTCAATTTCGGATCACATTTAGCGCTGGCATTGCTCAATATCCAGATGATGGAACGGATTTGCATTCTCTTTATCAAGCCGCATCCGAAGCCTTGCATCAGTCTAAAGTTGCTGGGTGTGCTTGTATTTTTTCTACGGAAGACTGTAGGGCTATTCTCAAACAAACGAAGGCTTAATTCATTATTAAAATTCTCAACTCAAACTTTTCTTAACTCCTTATAAGTTCCTCAGATTGTTTTATTACAGTCAAATAGGACTAACCACTCGGTAAATCAGGCTCTATTGGCGAACTTTTTGCGCTACCAATAGCAGAGTCAAGATTTTCAGGCGCTGCTTAACCTGGGTATGAAAAAAATAAGTTTAAAATCCAGAAGCTTTTTGCCTCCGGGTTTATATGACTGGCATATTTAGCCTTTCATACCGTAAATCAACAACGCCGATTTTCACAACAGAACGCGATCGTCAACCCCGACGAAAACTCCATAGTCGGTCACTACCCATCCAAAGCATCCTACGTGGGAAATATCTATGTTTGAAACGCTATTTACGCCCAATCCCAGTGTTGAAGCTAAAGTCAGTATCCGTCCTCGCAAAGGTGTCATTATTGGTGCCGGGCAGGTGGGAATGGCGTGTGCCTACTCAATGATTATCCAGAACTGCTTTGAGGAGTTGGTTCTTCAGGATATTCAGACAGAGCGGCTTCAGGGAGAAGTCATGGATCTGATACATGGCACTCCCTTTATCGGTTCTGTCAATATCAAAGCTGGAACCGTTACCGATGCAGGGCAGGATGCAGACCTGGTTATTATCACGGCTGGAGCTAGCCAGAAGCCGGGAGAGAGCAGACTGGATCTGGTTGAACGTAACGTTGTCATCTTTAAAAGCTTGATTGCAGATGTGATCAAATATTGTCCCAATGCCACCCTACTGGTTGTGAGTAATCCAGTAGACATAATGACATACGTGACCCTTAAACTCTCTGGATTTCCTGCGGCCAGGGTAATAGGCTCTGGAACAGTTCTTGACTCTGCCCGTTTCCGTACCCTGCTGGCAGAGAAGATGGGAATTGATCCACGAAGCGTTCATCAGAAAATTGGGTAGAAACCTCGTCCTTTTAGGACCGCTTTATATTACAATATAATTGGTCAACGACCCACCCGAGACGATGGATCAAACAGCCTATACGAGCGAAGTTCAGCCTTGTGCTGGCGGCGAAGCAAAATCGGTAGACCGGGAAAAGAGGATAGGGCAATGGTAAACATCCCTAGAATCAAAACTACGAAGAATTCCGTTTGGTATTCGACACGTAAAAACCGCAAGGCTTGCGGGGTTAGTCTGTGGAGCGAACATAAGACCAAATCTCTTTTAGGGTGGAGGCAGTTGCGAAGAAGCAGAAATTCAAATCGTGAGGTTTGGGAATCCCCGTACCTTCAGGTCGGGGTGGATGTCAAGCTTACATCATTGGCGAACATGGCGACAGTGAAGTACCCGTCTGGAGCAAGGTGAATGTTGCCGGAATGCCTCTCTATAATGAGCAGCGTAGCCCATCGCTAGACAACGCCAATCTAAATGAGATTTTTGAGCACGTCAAGAACGCTGCCTACGAAATCATCAAACTCAAGGGGTGCACTTCCTATGCGATCGGGCTGGCAACGACCGAAATAGTCAAGACTATTCTTCACGGTCAGGAACGCATCCTTCCGGTTAGCAACCTTGTAAATGGGTTCTACGGCATTCACGATGTATGTCTCAGTCTACCCTCTGTTGTGAATGAAAAAGGTGTCATTAAAACTGTCAACCTCACCCTTAACGACACGGAGCAACAGCAACTCATTCATTCTGCACAAGTCCTACGTGACATTTTTGACAAGCTGACGCTTTAGTGCCGCCAGCTTTGTATGAACGAAACACTTGATGAACAACCTCTCTTAACTCCTCATAAGTTCCTCAGATTGTTTTATTACAGTCAAAGTGGGTATGTAAGGACTGTTGCATACAATCACCTCCGATCGCGCGCATTCTGGCATTGGGGAAGGTTTTGTATATCAGATTTAGGGCGATCAATGATTTTAAAATTAGCAGTGGAGAACAGTAATGTGAGAGATCGATGAAATGGGACAAAAAGAAATACACGAACTGCTACATAAAGTAGGATATGGACACCTCGGCTGCATAGGCGAAGGGTATCCATATATTGTGCCTATGCACTATTACCTTAAAGACTCAGAAATATATATCTTCACAACGGTGGGAATGAAGACTCAGTATATGGATGCAAATCCAAAAGTTTGCTTACAGATCGAAGAAGTTCACGATCGGGTGCACTGGCGCAGTGTTGTTGTGAATGCTCGCGCTGAACGCCTCACTGAGCAGTAAGATATTGAGCGGGTGATGTAATTTGTCAAAACGCAGAATCCAACACTTTCGCCTGCGATCAATCGAACCTGGATCGATGCTTGGGGACGAGCAGAGGTGATTGCAATCTACCGCATTCACGAGAATGAAATGAGCGGACGAACGACTGATGGAGTCAGCAGTCGGTAAGAACAGATATACCTCAATTAAGTTTTACTAAAACATTCATAAAGGTAGAGATTATATTGAGCAACTTTTGTTAAAGTTCACTTGACAGCCGGTACAAATTGCAACCAAGGAAACCAACTCATGGCATATACACATACGATTGTTGCTTCTTTCCCATCCCATGCAGAAGCAGAAAGGGTTGTATTGGAGTTGCAAAAAGAAGGCTTCGATATGCAAAAGCTCTCAATCATTGGCAAAGACTACCAGACCACTGAAAATGTGCGCGGATTTCTAACCTGGAAAGATACAGCCAAAGCTGGAGCCGCAGGAGGTGGTTATTGGGGTAGCTTCGTGGGAGGTTTATTTGGCATTTTAGCAGGTGCTGGAGTGCTGTTTATTCCCGGAATGGCTCCGCTCATTATTGCTGGCCCCGTTGCTGGAGTGTTGGCAGGTTGGTTGGAAGGAACGCTTGTTGGTGGCGCTGGTGCTGCTGCTGTAGGAGGACTAGCGGGTGCCTTGGGAGGATTAGGAATCCCGAAGAATGAGGTACTGAAGTACGAGACTAAAATCCAAGCAGGGGAGTTCACGATCCTTGTGACAGGCAGTAAGGAGGATGTCAGTCAGGTGAAGCAGAGACTAGACAGAATCAGTCATGAAGTTAGTATGTCGATCGCTGTCTAAGGCTTTGAACTAAGAGCAATAGGGTAGTGAAACTTAGTAACTATTTTATTGCTCTTTTTCTTTTTAATATTTTTTCACAAGGAATGATAATGACAAATAAAATTGACATCAACAAATCTTTGCCCCGTGAGCGGTGGGGTGAATTTTTCGATCAGTTTTCAGATGGTAATCGCGGACGGCATATTTCCATCGAAATCCTCAATTCAGAACTCGGTGATGCAGAACTGATTCAGGACGCACCTCTTCATGCGATGGTTTACGATCGCCCTGGCAAGGGGGATGATTTGGTGATTGAAGTGGGTAAAGATGAGGTGACTTATGCTCACACGATCGATTCACCAACTGAAATTTTAACCGGACAGGACTCAAACGGCGTGATGATGGCGGTTCGGATTAGTGACGCTGCTGGGACACAAACATTGATTAAGCTACAAGCTAGTTGATGGGGTTGAATCATGCTGGGTTCAGCTTATTTCAGCACCCAATGTTTTAGGCTCCACACTCAATAACCCACAGAAGTGAATTCATATCTCATCAGGAGCGGTTGCCACTGATCTCTCTACCCCGATATAGCAATCCTAAATGATTATACTCGTTACCAGGCTCTGCCTGGTAACGCATATCCGGAGGCTCTGCCTCCATTGTCGCAGCCGAGGCAGAGCCTCTGGACATCGGTTCCCAGGCAGAGCTTGGAAGTTAACCGATTATTGAAACTGATTTAGGATTGCTATATGAGCACGGTCAATCGTTAGGATTTGGCGCGAGTGATGTTTGGCATCCATGCCTTTAGTAAATGTTAAAAACAACCGCTAAAACTTAAGTCGATATAGTTCTGAAAATCTACCAAATAAGGAGAAAATTATGACAGAGATCGTGAGCCGCGAGATTCGGCTAGTCTCCCGCCCCAAGGGGATTCCCACCGCAGATAACTTTGCGATCGCCGAGACCAAACTAGACCCACTTCAAGATGGGCAAGTGCTCGTTCGCAATCTCTATATGTCAGTCGATCCATATATGCGCGGTCGCATGAACGAGGGGAAATCCTATGTTCCATCCTTCGCGTTAGGAAAAGCACTCGAAGGTGGCGCAGTCGGCGAGGTAATCGAGTCGCGTGCCCAGGAATTCAAGCCGGGTGATGTTGTCACTTCCAACTATGGCTGGCGGGAATACTTCATAGCTGCACCAAAAGATTTGCATCAGGTTAGCCGCGAGATTCAACCGCCCTCAGTTTACCTCGGTGTTCTAGGCATGACAGGTATGACTGCTTGGGTTGGGTTGAATTTGGTAGAAGTCAAAGCCGGTGATGTTATTTTTGTTTCGGGAGCAGCAGGCGCGGTGGGAAATGTCGCCGGACAACTGGCTTCATTGCGCGGATGCCATGTCATCGGGTCTGCTGGGTCAATGGAAAAAATCAAGTTTCTGCGGGAAGAATGCGGATTTGATAGCGCCTTCGATTACAAGGCCGGCCCTGTCCTCGAACAACTGAATCAGGCAGCACCAGACGGAATTGATGTCTATTTCGATAACGTAGGAGGCGAAACGCTGGAAGCGGCGCTTTCAGCATTGCGCGTACACGGTCGGATTATCGCTTGTGGCAGCATCTCCGGTTATAACGATGAAAAGCCCCAGCCGGGCCCTTCCAATCTATTTAATATGATTGGCAAACGCTTGACGATGAAAGGGCTAATCGTTAGAGATTGGCTCTATCGCCAGAGTGAATTTGAACAAGAAGTGGGTGGCTATTTCCAAGCTGGGAGATTGAAGAATAAGGAAACAGTAGTAGCAGGAATCGATCGAGCAGTGGATGCGTTTATCGGTCTTTTTGAAGGTAAAAATGTGGGTAAAATGGTGGTTAAATTGGATTAAATTTCCACTAATTGAGTCGGCATTTTCTTCATTATTTGAGCAAGTTGAAACCCTAGCTCGCTTATCGTTATTTGGTTTAAGAAAGTATGGATCTTCAACTATCAGATCGGATTGCATTAGTCAGCGGTTCAACTGCCGGAATTGGACTCGCGATCTCCACGACACTTGCCCAAGAAGGAGCAACTGTCATTGTCAATGGCAGAACGCAAGAGCGCGTAAACGATGCCCTCAAAAGCATTCAGCAAAGTGTCCCCAATGCCAAACTTCAGGGAATTGCTGCCGATTTGGGAACAACCGCAGGAGTTGAATTGTTGTTTCAACAGGTGCAAGAAGTCAACATTTTGGTCAACAATTTAGGAATTTATGGCTCCAAAGCATTTGAAGATATCTCCGATGAGGAGTGGATGAACATTCTGGAAGTAAACGTTATGAGCGGTGTTCGGATCTCCCGTCATTACTTACCTTTGATGCTAAAAAAAGATTGGGGACGAATTATTTTCATCTCTAGTGAATCTGCCTTGAATATTCCCGCCGAAATGATTCACTATGGCGTTACCAAGACTGCACAAGTAGCCTTGAGTCGTGGTTTAGCTGAAACAACGGCAGGCAGTCGTGTAACGGTAAATACAGTATTGCCAGGGCCAACCCGTTCCGAAGGAGTGGAAACTTTCATTGAGGGACTCGCCAAGGATCAAAATATTTCACCCGAACAAGTTGAGAAAGAGTTTTTTACCAAGACTCGTCCATCTTCACTGATTCAGCGATTTGCTTCAACGTCGGAAGTTGCGGCGTTAGTTGCATTTGTTGCTAGCCCTTTAGCCTCTGCAATTAATGGTGCTGCCTTGCGAGTCGAAGGTGGAGTGGTGCGATCGATTGTTTAATAAATTTGCCTTCGTAGATCGTTTTCACAATCAGGAGTATGAATTCCCAATCGCGATCGTTGGTACGGTTCGCGATCGCATTATTAAAAATATATTCATTCCGGTGTCGCCGGATTCGATCTTACTACCCACCGCGAAATAACCCCCATTAAGAGGTCAGTGATGCCAACTGCAACGAACTTTAAGGACTATTATGCCATCCTGGGAACGAGCAAAACGGCAACCCCTGAAGAAATCAAACGGGCTTACCGCAAACTGGCCCGCAAGTATCATCCTGACCTCAATCCTGGGGATAAAGATGCAGAGGCAAAGTTCAAAGACTTGAACGAAGCAAATGAGGTACTTTCCGATCCTGAAAACCGGCAAAAGTACGATCGCTTTGGTCAACATTGGAATCAGCCGGGATACACTGAAGCGCCAACCCCTAGAGGAACTAATGTTTCGGCGGAAGACTTCGATCGCTACGACAACTTTGATTCATTTATCAACGATTTATTGGGAGGAATGAAAGGTGGATCGAAACGTAGAACCCAGAACTATCAAACTGCGACCAATGGCTTTAATGATTTTGGTGACGGATTTCGTTCTCAAGCGCCTGCACCGGATACCGAAGCCGCGATCGCGCTCACATTTTCCGAAGCTTTTCACGGTGTCCAGAAACGGCTACAACTCGACGATGAAACAATCAATGTCCGCATTCCCGCAGGCGCAAAACCAGGTAGTCGAATTCGACTCAAAGGTAAAGGTCGTCCTAGTCCATTTTCTCAACAGCGCGGCGATTTGTATCTAACTATCGAGATTTTGCCGCATTCCTTCTTTCGATTCGAGGGTGATGACCTAGTTTGTGACATTCCAATTCGCCCCGATGAAGCCGTTTTAGGAGCAGAAATCAGCGTGCCAACTCCCGATGGTAGCGTGACGATGAAAATTCCTAAAGGAGTGCGATCGGGACAATCGCTCAGACTGCGCGGCAAAGGCTGGACATTGCAAAAAGGGGGACGCGGTGACTTACTCGCCAAACTTCTAATTGTCACGCCAAAAGACTTAAGTGCGATCGAGCAAGAATGCTACGAAAAAATCCAGGCAAATACGAGTTTTAACCCCCGTACCCAGTTAGAGGAAATTAAGTTATGAGCTTTAGCCTTTCAAAAATTGTGGTTTCACCCGAAGGTGAGCAACTCTATACCTTTGAATATGCTGCATTGATCACTGAGACCTCGATTACGGTTGTCGAGGTTTATGTCAAGTTGGGTATCATTGACGCGATCGGCGACCTGCTGCATTCCCGCGAGATTGCTCGTATTGCTCAGATTCAGCGGTTGCGTCAAGACTTGGGGCTGAACTTAGTCGGAGCCGCAATGGTGCTCGATATGGCTCAAGAAATTGCTCAATTACGGGCACAGCTCAAGGCGCATCAGTCTCGGTCACGGAACGAGTTATGAGGTGTCTAAAGCAACGAGAATCGGCGTTCGATCGGGAGATGTAAAGTTTTGACACAAATCTTTGTTGCTTGCTTTTAGACTTATCTTGACCTATAATTTGAACTATGAACTACCGAAATTACATTACGCTCGAACCCAATAAACGCAGTAGCAAACCTGGTGCGCGCGGCTTACGAATTTCGGTTTATGAAGTGCTTGAGTATCTGGCTTCCGAGATGACCGGAGCAGAGATACTTGACAACTTTCCTAATTTGAAACGGGAAGCTTTAAAAGCCTGTATTGCTTATTCGACCAGCCGACAGAACGAGCTATGAGCTATCAGAACCAACCCCAAAAATTGGCGTTGGATAGAGAGCGCAGCGAGGTGCTGCAACAGTGGGAAGATTGGCTAGAAACGCCAATGGTAGTGCTAAGCTTTTCTTGGTTAGGACTGTTTATCATTGAGCTAGTTTGGGGACTGAATCCTCTTTTAGAAGCGATCGGCATTACCATTTGGATTGTCTTTATCGTGGATTTTAGCATCAAATTTCTCCTCGCTCCTCGCAAACTTTCTTACCTCAAGCACAACTGGTTAATTGCCTTCTCACTGTTCATCCCAGCGCTACGAACCCTTTGGATTGTGGGATTCATACAGTCTTTGCGATCGGTTCATGCGGTTCGAGGGTTACAGTTGTTGGGAATGATGACACGAACTAACAGAGGAATGCGATTACTCGCTGTAAGTGTTCAGCGTCGAGGGTTTGGCTATGTGATGGGATTAACTGCGATCGTTATCTTAGTTGGAGCGGCTGGAATTTATGCGTTTGAGCGCGAAATTCCTAATAGCAATATCACCGACTATGGTACTGCGCTGTGGTGGACGGCAATGCTGATGACCACGATTGGATCTGATTACTTTCCGAAAACACCGGAAGGGCGAGTGCTATGTTTTTTACTGGGGTTGTATGCGATCGCAGTATGTGGTTATGCGACAGCAATGCTAGCAACATTCTTTGTGGGTCAGGATGCTGAGGATGATGAAGCAGAGCTAGCAGGTGCAAAATCAATTCAAGCTCTGCAAGCAGAAATTTCTGCACTTCGAACTGAGGTTCAAGCCTTAGCACGACGAGGCTTAAACCAATAACTTGCTAAGACTCACAAATTAAATACAACCCTGCTTTCATAAAAACTATTCCTTAAGAACAATGCCTTAACCAATTTTAAATGGTAAGCTAACGATAAACTACATTGCAGTAGCAATAACAATTGCTACATCTCATTTACTTCTGTGCCTAATCCAATCGAAGATACAGAATTTAAGAATGCAAAATTAATTTTGCACAGCCACACATTAGGTTGAACTTGTTAACAAAGGAGATATAAATGAAAACAAAAGTAGGGCTGTGGATTGACCATAGGAAAGCGACTGTCGTGGCGATTACAGAGAAAGGAGAAGAGATAAAAGAGATAATTTCTGAGGTAGAAAAACAACCTCGGCGTTCTGGTGATTCACCTCTTAAGGGTACTTATGAATCACGTCAGGTTCCCGCTGATAATAGCCGCCAGAGAACTTTTACAGGAGAACTCAATATTTACTACGATGAGGTCATTGCGTATATTCGTGGTGCAGAGTCTATTCTGATTTTTGGGCCCGGTGAGGCAAAAGATGAACTAAAAGAACGTCTTGAAAAAAATAATCTCGGTGGTCGCATTGTAGGTATTGAAACAGTTGACAAGATGACTGATGCTCAGATTGCGGCGAAGATTCGACAGCACTTTGCCGAGTAGCGATCGGCTGTGATAGAGAACCCACGCAGTCAAAGCCTTTATCAAAATTATTGGGCTAAGTTTGCTCCTGATTTCTGTGCTTGTAGAAACGCCGAAAAAGAAAGCGAACCATTCCGATCGGGAGTGAGAAAATGATTTACTTTCCTTAGTTTTTCAATCTCAATTAACTAAGCGCGATCGCAGGTTGACAAATAATTCCCTCAGCTTCCGATATAATTCTTCGTCCTAGAAATTGAATATTAATTACCCCGCAGCAGGCCCATTCATCGAACTTAAAATCTTCTGTACAATTTGCACCCCTGTCACGGCCAGGGTAAGAGCGTCTCAATCATGCTTGACAAAAGGAATCCGAAGAATCTAATATCTTGTCAAGAAAACAAGAAC
>NZ_JAUBTO010000179.1:0-14638 GCF_036702495.1 Microcoleus sp. C2D2
GTCCTTTTTGGACGGGCGGGACGCCCATCCCACAATAACAATTAAAATTGTAAGTTATTTAATTCGCGATCCTTAATGCCTTTTTACCGCTCTACTTATGAACGTTCAGCAGGAATTCTGGCGGTATTCGATCACACGATCGAATGCCGCCAGCCTCAGCGAGATCGAAGACAATTAATTATCCCGAAGTTGGCATCGATCCCGAATTGTTTAAGCTGCCCCAACGCTCTAGCAGCGAACAAGTGACGGTACTGTTTGCCGGCAGGCTAGTTCCCTATAAATTGCCAGAAGTTGTCATTCGCGCTTTCGCTAACAGTTCGATTTTGCAGCAGCATAAATTAGCGATCGTTGGCGAGGGACCCGAACGTCCTAGACTAGAACAATTAATCGCAGAACACAATAGACCTCTTGCAAAAATAACTAGGACGGGCAAGATGCCCATCCCACAAGAGTTATTTTTTCTTGTGGGACGGGCAGAAGATCCCGTCCAATAAATTTATGAAAAGGACTTTTGCAAGAGGTCTAATTTAGCCAACTGCGTTAAACTTTTAGGTCAAAAAACCCAAGCTGAAGTGGGAGAATTGATGCGCCAAGCTGAGATTTTTGCTTTTCCCTCGATTCGCGAACTGGGGGCTGGCGTTGTGGTTGAGGCAATGGCCTGCGGTATGGCTTGTGTTGTAGTTGACTACGGCGGACCCGGTGCGCTGGTAGAACCCGATCGGGGGATTAAAATTCCTATAGGTAATTTTGACACCCTGGTAAAAAATTTTACCGCAGAACTCGAACAGCTTGTCGCCGATCGCGATCGTGTTGCACGCATGGGCATTGCAGCCCACAATTACGCCATGAATCACTATTCCTGGGATGTTAAAGCTCAGCAGATCCTGCAAGTTTATCAATGGTTAGCAAGTCATGGCAGTGTCAAACCGGATTTTGAGCTACAGTCAAATACCTTGTGACCGTTCGTCAAGTTTAATTCTCAGTTAGGACTTGCGCCAACTGCCATGCCGCGTTCAACGGCGGGACGCTTCTGCAAGGTTTCTACCCAACGTTTGAGGTGGGGGTGGTTGTCGAGGGTTAATCCTTGAAATTCGTAAATTGCAACCCACGGATAGGTAGCAATGTCGGCGATAGAATAGTCGCCGCAGATGTATTCGTCTTTTGCTAGTTGAGTGTCTAATACTCCGTAGATCCGCAAGGTTTCTTTTTCGTAACGCCCAATCGCATAGGGAATTTGTTCGGGTGCAAAGCGTTTGAAGTGGTTGAGCTGGCCAAACATCGGGCCGACGCTGGCCATTTGAAACATCAGCCACTGCATAACTTGAAAGTATTTTTGTTTGTCGGTGGGCAGAAATCTGCCTACTTTTTCGGCTAGATATATCAGGATGGCGCCTGACTCGAAGATGCTGATGCCGTTATCTCGATCGACTATCGCCGGGATTTTGCTGTTGGGGTTGATGGCTATGAATTCTGGGCTAAATTGCTCGTTTTTTGTGATGTCTATGACGTGCACGCTGTAGGGTAAACCTATTTCTTCGAGCATGATCGAAACTTTGCGGCCGTTCGGTGTGGTAAAAGTGTACAGGTCGATCATAAGTTGTCCGCCTTTTCTCAAGCAAGTATAAACTATATTATAATAATTTAAGACAAATAGCTAATCATAATGGACATTCTTGAAATTCTCAAAGACGATTATCAACGATTTCCCGAAAATCAGACTTACAGCATTTACGCAAAAGATGTTTATTTTGAAGACCCAGTGAATCGATTTACAGGAGTCGAGCGCTACCAAAAAATGATCGGCTTTATGGGGACTTTTTTTAAAGAGGTTAAACTCGACTTGCACAACATTTCCCAGTCGGGAGATACTATAGACACTCGCTGGACTCTGAGCTGGATCGCACCGCTACCTTGGAAACCGAAAATGGCGATCGCCGGTAGGAGCGAACTTAAAGTCAACAGTGATGATTTAATTGTTTCTCACATCGATTACTGGAACTGTTCGCGGTTGGATGTGCTCAAACAGCTTGTATTTCCTGTGAAAACTAATGTTTGAGAATTGTTCTTAGGTTGGTTAGCAATAAAAAATGGTGTTTCCAGAGCGAGATCCCTTTTTTAACCGCAGATATTAGCAGATAAACACAGATGAACGCTGATTGATTTTTATGGGTCGCAATTGATATCTGAAATAAATAATTTTAACTTATCTTGACATGGCAGCAATTTCGTGAATGACCGAAAATGTGCTGTGTCCGGCGGCTGCTTGTCGCCAAAATTAATTCCCCCACTAAATTAATCGCTGTTACAGAACGTTACAATAAAGAAGTAAAGAATTTTCAGGCGAGCTAAACAATCAATGCGCTTAATATTAATGACCGGAAAAGGCGGCGTCGGCAAAACCTCCGTAGCCGCTGCCACTGGGCTGCGGTGTGCCGAATTGGGATACAAAACCCTAGTGCTGAGCACTGATCCCGCTCACTCCTTAGCCGACAGCTTTGACATGGAACTCGGACACGATTCGCGGCTGGTGAAACCGAATTTGTGGGGAGCAGAATTAGACGCTCTCAGGGAATTAGAAGGCAATTGGGGAGCAGTTAAGCGCTACATTACTCAAGTCTTGCGAGCGCAGGGACTCGAAGGGGTGCAAGCTGAAGAATTAGCCATCTTGCCAGGAATGGATGAAATCTTCGGTTTGGTGCGAATGAAGCGGCATTACGACGAAGGCGAATTTGATGTTTTAATTATCGATTCTGCTCCGACTGGCACAGCATTGAGACTGCTAAGTTTGCCGGAAGTTGGCGGCTGGTACATGAGAAAATTTTACAAGCCGCTGCAAGGCATATCAGCCGCCCTTCGACCTTTAGTTGAACCTATTTTTAGACCAATTGCGGGTTTTTCTTTACCAGACAAAGAGGTGATGGATGCACCTTACGAATTTTACGAACAAATCGAAGCTTTGGAAAAGGTTTTAACTGACAATACTGTCACTTCGGTAAGGTTAGTTACCAACCCAGAAAAAATGGTAATTAAAGAGTCTCTGCGCGCTCATGCCTATTTAAGTTTGTACAATGTAGCCACAGATTTAGTAGTAGCTAACCGGATTATTCCCGCAGAAGTAACTGACCCATTTTTTAAACGGTGGAAAGAAAGCCAGGAACAGTACCGTCAGGAAATTCACTCTGATTTCATGCCGCTGCCAGTTAAGGAGGTGCCACTTTATTCTGAAGAAATGTGCGGTTTGGCAGCTTTGGAACGGTTGAAAGAAACGCTTTACAAAGACGAAGACCCCAGTCAAGTTTATTACAAAGAAAATACGATTAAGATCGTGCAGGAAAACAATCAATATAGTCTTGAACTGTATTTGCCGGGAATTGCTAAGGATCAGATCCAGTTGAGCAAAACGGGAGATGAGTTGAATGTTCGGATTGGGAATCACCGCCGTAATTTGGTTTTGCCCCAAGCTTTAGCAGCGCTGCAACCTTCGGGGGCGAAGATGGAGGATGATTATTTGAAGATTAAGTTTGCTTAATTAGGGCTAAAGTCCTCACTACGAACCTTGTGGGATTTTTTAGTGAGGACTTCTATTCTTTCTTTTGTTTTTAGTATTTGTCGTTTTATGACAGCAAGAGATATCAATTTTAACTCCGAAAGAATCGGAGATACCAAACTAGAGGTTACGGATATAGACATATAGCGGTTTAAGTTCGGTTATCGGTATCCCGTTAAAAATGGATGATGATTCAGTATGGGGCAGCGAGCGGCTGAAATTGCATATCATTAAAATCAAATAATAGGACAACGTTGGTTAATCCTTCCGCTGTTATCTCTGCCGCATAGAGGTTGCCTTCAGCCGCCCAGACTAGCCGTTTGCCATCCAGGTCTGCCCACTCCCATTGGGGATAACTAATCGTGCCATTAGTAGCCCGATTAATTAGTGAATGTTCATCCCAATAACAGCCTTTCCCCTCTGGGTGATCGATCTCGGCATGGGCGATTTTGCGGAGTATCCAGCCGTTGCCGATCGATTTTTCAAAGATATGTTGGGCTTTCCATTTGCCGAACTGTACGCGATCGACCAGTTGCCAACCATCGCGTAAAAGTCGAGGGTAATAGACGCCGAGACACTCGTTGTTCCCATAATTGCAGGTTGGGGCGTAGGTGGTGTCGCGACGGACTGTCGAAGTATCCCGCAATATCTGGTGGCCGTAGTAGCCGTCGTTGAGCCAGTAGGTGGCTTGGCTCGTCCACAGACCACCCCCATTCCAACAATCCCCCTTGGGGAAGATGGCGATCGCTTTGAGGTATGGTGCTTGTGAAATCGCAGTCCAGGCACCACAGGCCTCCGATTGCCAGCGACCATTCATCGCGAAGTAAATCAGATATTTGCCGTCGGGTGAGAGGTCACTCCGGCGTTCGTAGATGCGTCCCTTTAACCATTGTCCCAGTTGGAATCGATCGCATTGTCGATCCCATAGCATTGTCGCAACCTGCTTCGACGGGCCGCGTCGAATGATTAGTCCGACGGGAGCTTGACTGGCAAGCAGAATATGAATGCGAGCAGGGAATATTTTCATTAATGGTCGATCGTCCGAATGCGGATTTGTACAGTTTTAATCGGCGATGAAAGAACTCATCCGACAGCGGTGGAATATCGGAGGTATCGATATCTTTATCGCTCATTTCGTCGATTCTAGCCCAGTCGGTTTTTGAGGTATTGTTCATAGCGTCTGCGTTCATGAGACAGTGACTTTCGTAATGAGATAGCGTGTTGTGTTAGCTATCTGAATGTTAGATCGATCGCCTTGTTGTACTGCTGGCTAGACACAATTAACAGGACTCAGCATGAATGACTTCGTTTAATGCCTCATCAATCACTGCATCGCTGACACCTCGACGCTTCAAACTTGCTACTAAGGCTGTCACTGTATCGCTCTCTAATCGTTCTAAATCAACGCGCAAACCTTGACCGATATAAGCACGAATTAATGGCTGATAACCCGAAAAACCCAACAATGGTGCAACTTTCTTTAGATCTTCCACAACATCTTCGGGCATACGAATCGTCACGCTAGTCATTGGACGGTTTCGATCTAATCGCTGCTTTAATGCTTCAACCTTCATTCTCTGCCCTCTCCTGACGAGTTGCTTTACGTGCTCAAATAATCCGAATGACATTTTCTTCACGCTCAATGTGAACCACATACACTAGATTCCACCGACTATCTAGCCCAATCACAGCATCACGCGCTTCCTGATTGCGGCTGGCATCAACGACAACTAGAAATGGGTCAAAGAAGGATTCAGCAGCTTGTTGAAAAGTAAGCCCATCATGATTTGTGGGATTGATCCGCGCTTTTGAGTCGTCCCATACGAAGGTAATGCCATTGAGCACGAAGTATACATTCATGCTCCCAAGTATAGGTAAAATGTATTTACAATGTCAATACGTTATTCACAAAAAACGATGGTTTTCAAAGCTAGACGCAAAGACTTTGCACGTCGGCTGCAACCGAATTGTTAGTCCATATACGCATTTTATGATTCTTGGAAACCAATAAATTTCCGCAAATCCTCCAGAATGCCTGGGATTTTTTCTTGATCTCGCAGTTCCCAATTGCTGACTCGAAACACTTGCCAATTTTCTCTGCGTAGCTTTCTATCCTCCTTTAATCGCTTTGAATAGGATTGTTCGTCGGCGCGCCATATTGATTGCTGCTTTACTGCATAGTGGCGGATATCATCTACTAGAATCACGTATCTCTTACTATTCCAAAACGCTACAAAATCAACTCGATAAAGTTCATCTGCATGTGTTCCCCCAATAGAACGAAGATTTCTTTTAGGTTGAGAGTGCCATTGAATCCACGCTTGAGGAATTAATACAGGTACATCCTTATTTGCCATACCAAATCTTTTTGCATATTCTAGAAAAAAGGTTTTTTCATATTCAGTTTGATTCATCTCTACGAGAGCGTTTTTTAATACTAGATTCGTTGAATTATCAAGACGGTAAAATGCCTCTAGCATTCTAAAGCTAAAGTTTGGGTATACCTTTTATTTCAATAATCCAAGTCCATTCTGTAGCTCATATTTTAATGTTTGTCTTTCCCTTTCAGCAGTAATGGAAAAGTCAGGCTTCAAAATTCCAAATGGCATTCCAGCCGGAAATTGATATGCAAACAAGTCTTCACCAAAAAATGAGCCTATATAGGTAATTTTATTATCTTCTACCACGAATCCAAGTTCTTCACAAAAAGATGAAAGAAGGCTCTTTGATTCAGGCGATAGGTCGTGCAGTTGTAGAACATATTCAAGCAATTTTAAGAAATTTTGAACTGTGTCTACATTCTGCCAATCACCTGAATTATAGAGTTCATCAACTAATCCACGACGTGTTTCAGTTGAAACGGTACTCTCATGATTTACAGTAAAACCGAAGCGTGAAAAAATACCTTCAATATCCTTGAGCTTGAAGTGCTCTGCACAGAAATCTTTGAACTGAATTTTGAGAGCTTTTAATAAAACATTGGGATTTTCCACCATCTGCAAGTCTGTCTGTTGGGAAATCATAGAAATTTTAGCAAGATAAAATTCTCCCACTATTGTAGCGTATCTTTGCGAGCGCAACAAGCCTATCTACTCAATTTAATATATCTGAGCATCTTCGCTACGCTTCCCATTTATTTCGGTTCCCTTTTATTTCCCCTCCTCTGCGCTATCTGCGCCCTCTCCGGTTTCTTCACTCTTTCCTGGATTCAACTCAATCTTTTTCTGCTGACGTTCCGACGCTGATTTTTGCAGCATTTTCAATTTTTCTGGGTCAGCATTCGATCGCCAAAACAACTTATGATCCTTAATTTTAAGGCAGTTTTCCTCCAAACACTTCACCCATTCCCGATGCTTTTTAACTGCGCCACGATCGAGAATCCCTAACTTTTCTTCTTGGCGGGTGAGTTTCGCAAATTTTTCGTAATGGGGATAACTAGCAGTAACAAAAGCTTCTTTTCTAACTAAAATTGGCGGGTTGTACAAATCAGAATAGTCTTGATAGCTCACAGAAAGGTCGCGCAAATCTATGTGCATAGAAGTGTGAAGGGCTGGATGCGGGTTAGTGTCAAAATCGGGATAAAATAAATAGGAAATTTGAGGTTTGCCAGCGTGAAATTTGATGATTGTAGCGCCGTCAAGCCTGCCAATCGTGCGGTTGGCGCAGCCTTCGTAGAGCCGCAGCAAAGGGTCAAGTTCTTCTAATGCAGAGACGTGCACTGAAAGGGAACCATGCTGTTTGTAGCCGATCGCACTATCTTCGCAGCAGTCAGCCACAATATCAGGTTTGCTCAGGCTATATAGCATTAAATCTGCCAAAGTGCAAGCTTTTTGATAATTGTCAAACAAACCTTTGATGTCGTTGCGGATTTGAGCCGGGAGTCGGCGCATCGAAGGCCGATCGCCCAAACCGTTGAGAGCGAGATATACCAGCAAATCTTGGCGGCGCTTGTCGGCGATTTTCTCCCAATCATCCGCATCCGTTGCTTGCAAAATCACCCTCCAAGCGCGATTAAAACTGTGAAATTCCTCCTTAATCGCCGATTCTTCCGCTAGTTCGCCTTTAACCGGAAGGCGGCCTCGATCGCTCACAAAAGCCATCAAAGGAGCCAGCATTTCCGCATAATCCTCAAACCGCTTAACTTGCGATCGCACTCTGGGAGTCGATAAGTGCGATCGAAACCGAGAAGCACGAAAACCTTCACCCTCCGCTGCATCCCGAAATACAAAATAAATCCCCAAAGCTACAGGAATCGCATCAACACTCAAAACTTGGTCGATATAAATCTTCAACTCTTCCTGTTCGTAATACTTCTGAAAAGTATTCCGAGAAGTAATCACCCCATCCCCGTAAGCAATTTGACCTTGTTGGCGCGAGTCAATCAAAACCTGAGCCGCTACAACTAATAATTTTTTAGTCAATCCCCAAGCATTCAGCAAAGATTCTCGGCGTTCCCCCAAAGATTCAATCACATTAATCACGTAACCAATATTCACAATATCTGCACAAATTCGCGGAGTATCCGGCTGATAGTATGGGTCCCAACCCGAAACAGCATAACCTTCTTCAGCAATATACTTAATATCCCCGCCGTAACCGCAACCGTAATCAAAAAAAGTCGCCCCGTCGATCGCTAAATCCGCTTCTAAAACCAGGCGCAAAGGTTTAGAAAGCGAGTTGCGTACCATCGCAGCTTTGTGTCGCTCGATTTTAGGGATTGAAAGCTCGCTATTCTCATGTTTCAAACGCTCGACAACAGCATGATCTTGAATTTCCACACCGCAATATCCCAAATACTTGAGCCAACCCTCGCGAGTGCCGATAACGCTAGTATTGTCAAGCAGTCCCCACTTTTCCTCGCAGCGAGTGAGTCTAGCAAACTTTTCGTAATGGAGATAATCCGCAGCTACAAAAGTTTCCTTGCGGTGCAAAACCGGGGGATTTTCACTGTTGCTGTAATCGAAATATTTAACTTCCCCTGTTTCCAGATTAATTTGGATGCTGGCTTGCAAAGCAGGGTGAGCATCTGTATCGAAATCAGGGTAAAAAAGATAAGAGATTTTAGGTTGATGGAGTGAAAATTTAACTAAAGTTGCTTCATCAATATTTTCGAGAGTGCGTCTGGCACAATTTTCGTAGATTCCGAGGACTGGGTTGAGTGCTTGCAAAGCCGAAACATGAACGTAAAAAGCCGTAGGTAATTTTTTACCCACCTTGCTTTCGCGACAGCAGCGAGCCACTTTTGCCACCAGATTGTCAAC
The DNA here is from genome assembly GCF_036702495.1 of Microcoleus sp. C2D2. NCBI lineage: Bacteria > Bacillati > Cyanobacteriota > Cyanophyceae > Oscillatoriales > Microcoleaceae > Microcoleus > Microcoleus sp. C2D2. The sequence continues at coordinate 8,809 of NZ_JAUBTO010000179.1, forward strand.
ACAAAAATCATTGATTTCGTCGGTTGGGTACGGCACAGCATTTACAGAATCTTGCTCAGAAATAGCCTCGTTTTCATACAATAAAACTTTCCGAGCAAAATCCCTCAAAGGCGTTAGCCTTTCTCCATTATTTTCTAATAACTCGCTCTTTAAAATAGTGTTTGTAATGGTATCGTAATTCATAGCTAAATTAATTATTTTTTTTTAATTAACCGCAGAGAACGCTCTTGACACAGAGTGAAGAAAGAAAGAAACAGGACTTACCTAGAACTTCTCCATGTAGGGTGCGCTCTGAGCACCGTACCGCTTGATGTCTTAGTCTCAAGCCAGAGGGACGAGAGTTTGTGTAGTGGCGCTTTCCCTATCCGACTGCGATCGAGTAAGATATTAACCAAACATTCTAGTTTCCACAAATTCTTGAACCAGGGCTAAATGACTGGACAAACTAACTAATATGTTCTCAACCCTCTCAATCTTTGACAATTCCACCACTGGTGGTTCAGATTGAAAGCCTCGCGCTTGATGCTCCAATTGTGTGGCCAAATCCGACATCAGAGCAACTCCCACATTAGCAGAAGTTCCCTTAAGACGGTGTGCTTGATATTCCACAGCTTGCCAATCTTTAGCTTCTACGGCTCTTTTGGCAGCAGCCACATCAGCTTGCGCGCCTGCCACAAAAGCTTGCAATAGTCGCTCGGGCAATTTAATATTAACTCGTCCGAGTTGCTCCAATCTGCTCTTGTCGAACAGTCCGTCGCAGTCTCTATGTTCCCAAGTTTGAAGTGTGCTCGCCCTTGGTGTCGGCACAGCCACAACCTGCACTTTTTCCACAACTTCTGTATAATTTGTTGCTAATTGAGATTTTTTTTCCGAATTAATACTTTTAACTCCATACTTATTTTCACACTGAACATTTCGGGCTTCATACTTTTTCAGCGCCGCCGCCAAAGCATCTAAATCTACAGGTTTGCTGAGATAATCGTCCATCCCCGCCGCCAGACACTTTTCTCGTTCCCCCGGCATAGCATGAGCAGTTAAAGCCATCACAAAAGTATGCCGATCGCTTCCTTCGATTTCTCTCAACTTTTGCGCCGTTTTGTAACCGTCAAGTACCGGCATTTGACAGTCCATCAGCACTAAATCATAGCTTTTTTTTGCCAGCAAATCCAGCGCTTGTTGACCGTTGACCGCGCAGTCAGCGTGATAGCCTAAAACTGCCAACTGTTCGACAAGAACTTGTTGATTGATCGGGTGGTCTTCCGCCAGCAAAATTCTCAGGGATGACGGCGAATTGGGAGTAACATATTGAGAATTAACTGCTGGCAATTTGCAAGCACTAGCAGCCTCCAAGGTCCCAGACTCTCCCGTTCCCTTAACCGGCGCCAGCATTGCCTCAAGCAGGCGGCTAGGTCGCACCGGCTCGATCAAATACCCGCTAAAACCCCGACTGCAAAGCGCTTCAGCCTTCGGCTGTTCCCGCAAAGCAGTCATGGCGATTAACGAGCCAACTGCCGAGGTCGATCGCACTTTTCTCGCAAATTCCTCCGCATCCAACTCAGGCATTTGCAAGTCCACAAGCACCACATCGCAGCTTTTTTCCCCCTCCCCCGAATCCTGAGAAATCCCGCCCTGGACCTTTTTCAACCAACTCAAAGCCTCAGCAGCAGTTTCTGCCTCGTCGCAGCGGGCACCCCAACTTTGAGCGAGCGATCGCACTGCTGCCCTCCTCAAAGCGCTTCCAGAGACTACTAACAGCTTCTTGCCCGCAAGTTCGGGTTCTTGAGGCTCAACTTGCAACTGTTTTTCCAAAGGTACAGTAAACCAAAAAGTCGAACCGCTGCCTAGCAAACTGCGAACTCCAATCTCGCCTCCCATCATGTCCACTAACTGCTTGCAAATAGCCAAACCCAAACCCGTTCCGCCGTAAGGCCTAGTAGGAGAATCGTCTACCTGAGAAAAAGATTGGAACAGCTTTGTTTGCCCTTCTGCCGAAATTCCAATGCCAGTATCCCGCACCGAAAAGAGCAATCTTGCCCCTTGTCTACCGTCTGCCAGTCGGTTGCCCTGTTTCACACTTATGTGAACTAGAACTTGACCGCGATCGGTAAATTTTATGGCATTCCCCGCCAAATTCAGCAAAACTTGCTTCAATCGGTTAGAGTCTCCAACCAACTTTCTCGGCACCGAACAGTCAACTAAAATATTCAATTCAATACCTTTTTCCTCTGCCAAATGCGCTAGCATTTCTATCACCGACTCAACGCAGCTATCCAAATCAAAATCCGCCTTTTCCAGCCGCATTTCTCCAGCTTCAATCTTAGAGAAATCGAGGATATCATTAATAACGTTCAGCAAATGTTCAGCACTGCGGTAAATAGTCTGAGCGCACTCCTGCTGTTTCGGTTCCAGAGTAGCGCGCAGCAGCAATTGAGCCATTGCCAAAACCCCATTCATCGGAGTGCGAATTTCGTGACTCATGTTCGCCAAGAATTGCGACTTCACCCGGCTGGCTTCTAAGGCAGTTTCCCGCGCTTCCACCAACTCATTAATCTTGTCCGCAACCATCACAATTCCCCCCACTTTTTCGTCGGGATCGTACCAAGGGTGAGCAGCCCACCGCAGGTACAGAACAGATCCGTCTGCTCGTTCCCAGGCATCTTCGCTCACAGATACTACCTTGCCTTTGAGCGCTTCTTGGTACATTACTTTCCAGCGATTCGGCGTATCGGGAAACAATTCGTAATGGCTGAGATTATTTAGAGAGGGCAACTTCAAATTAAATTGACTAACCCATTTTTTAGAGTTAGCCATATAGCGCATTTGTGTATCGAACATCGCCATTGCTACAGGCACGCAAGTAATAATTTGTCTCAGTTGCTGCCGTTCCCTTTCCAGAGCATCTTCCGCCTGTTTGCGCTCAGTAATGTCGCTAATCATACCAGCCATCCGCAGCGGTTTTCCCTGATAATTCCGCTGAGCTTTTCCCTGAGAAGTGCAGTAGCGGTAAAAACCGGAAGAGTGCAGCAGGCGAAATTCTACATTATAGTCAATTTCTTGTTCCAAGTGAGCGGCGATCGCCCGGACGATGCCCTCCTTGTCCTCCGGGTGCAGGCGGTTGTAGAGAGCTTCCATAGTCCTGCCAAATTGCTCTCGCGACAAACCGATAATTTCCAAAAGGCGATCGTTCCAATAAACCTCATTTTTACTTAAATCCCAATCCCAAATTCCGTCGTTCACTCCCTCTAAAACTAACCTGTACCGTTCCTCACTTTCCTTAAGTTTTTGACTGGTATGAAACGCCTGAGATTCGGCGCGATAAATGCGAATGGCATTGTACATACTGCGGGACAAACTATCTGGAGAAAGCTTGTTTTTAGCAATATAATCCGAAGCTCCAGCCTTCATCAATTCCACAGCAATTTGTTCGTCGCCTTGACCTGTGAGCACAATTAAGGGAACTTTTAGCCCAGCTTCCCGTACATTTTGTACCAAACTCAGTCCGTCTCCGTCCGGCAATCCGTAGTCGAGGAATACGCAGTCAAACTTGCACTCAAATATCTGATTTAATAGCAGCCCCTTTTCTGTCTCCTCAACCTCGCTTAAATATTGAGATTTATCTTGTTTGGAGAGTTTCGCGGTCGCCTGGGTAGAATTTTTGCTGACCGAGAGTTTAGCCAGGGCATCGGCGCAATCTTCTGCTTCAGTAACTTCTACCGAAACGCCAGCAGACCTGAGCGAGCGTTTGACCGCCATCCGATCGACAGCATCGTCATCAACAATCAGAATTTTGATAAGTTTGTCCATAACAACAGAATTGTGGATTACTCCGAAAAAGCTGCATCCTAGAAAAAGTAATTAAAATAAATGCACCGCTGAAAAATCACCAAAGCCACCTTGAAACTTTTTCTGTTAAATTTTATCTTAATTTAGGGAATTTCGCTCAGCATCCAGTATCTGTTGAGAGTAGCCATAACTTCCACGAAGTTAGAAAAAGTGACAGGTTTAAGAATATAGCCCGCTACATTCAAATTATAAGCATTTACTTTATCTCTATCTTCATTAGAAGTTGTGAGGACGATCACCGGAATCGACCTCAAACATTCATCCAGTCGCAATTCTTGCAAAAACTCGATCCCGCTCATTTTCGGCATATTCAAGTCCAGGAGAATTAACCGGCGCGCTTGAGGCATTGCAGGCTCTATTTTTCCTTCTCCACGTAATATAGCCAGAGCTTCTAATCCGTTTGCAGCAATGTAGAGGGGGTTGACGATGTTATTTTTTTTGAACGCTCGCCGGACGTTCATCACATCAACCTCATCATCTTCTACCAAGAGGATATGAATTTTTTTGTCTTCCATAAATCAGCCACTTTGCAGATGTTTTTTAAGCGCCAGTCTCGTTAGCGAGGTTTAGTCAGCACCTCTTGCGAACCCAGCAGGTTTAATCTCTATTGTCCTTTGTAAAGAATCATTTCTGCCTCAGCCGATGGCGGTATCTACCTGCAGGCGTACTCGCCCGTCATTCGATTTTAGATTTTAGATTTTAGATTTTGGATTGACCCCACGGATAAATTCGGGGGCTTGAGGATTTTAGATTTTAGATTTTGGATTGATTCCACGGATAAATCCGGGGGCTTGTAAGCTGTGTTGCATCTAGATTGCCTATGGTATTAGAGAGGGAGAGGGGGTGAAGGGGAGAGGGGGAGAGGATTTGACGATTTTTGATCGGGACTCGAAATATACAATTTAAATGCACAACAGCTTACCACCTTTGAAATTCTTGGTCAGGGGCATAAGCGGGACAGCCGAGAGGCAAAAACTCGCCAATAACGCCCTCACAGAGGTACTGTAAAATCTAAAACTCATCTACCTTATTATTCATCGCCATGTCAGCCGATCGCAAACTCTACGAAGGCAAAGCCAAAATCCTCTACTCCACCGAAGACAGCGAAATTTTGCTGACCCACTTCAAAGACGACGCCACAGCCTTTAACGCCCAGAAACGCGGCAGCATCATCGGCAAAGGCGAAATCAACTGCGCCGTATCCGCCCACCTGTTTCGGATGCTAGAAACCAAAGGCATTCCCACCCACTTTATCGACACGCCGGCCCCCAACCAAATGCGAGTCTGTCGCGTCCAAATCTTGCCCTTGGAAGTCGTAGTCAGAAACATTGCCGCCGGCAGTCTTTGCAAGCAAACCGGCCTAACCCTAGGCACAATTGTCAATCCTCCGCTGGTGGAATTTTATTACAAAAACGACGATTTGGGAGACCCGCTGCTGACCCGCGGCCGACTGCAGTTAATGCAGCTAGCCACCCCCGAACAAGTAGACCAACTAGAAATCGCCGCCCGCGAAATTAACGAAATACTCAAAGAATTTTTCACCGAGTGCGGCATCACCCTAGTAGACTTCAAACTCGAATTCGGTATCGACCAACATCAAAATCTGATCCTCGCCGACGAAATCAGTCCCGACACCTGCCGCCTCTGGGACAACGCAGAAACCGACCCCGACGCCCGTGTTATGGACAAAGACCGATTCCGCCGCGATTTGGGATCCGTGGAAAGCGCTTACCAACAAGTTCTCCAACGGGTTCTAGCTAACAAAGTTGAGAGGTCTTAACAATGCCCTACTAAAAGAGTCAACTACCGCACACCAACCCTACGGGTATGGTGTGGGCTTGAATAAAGCCTGTTGACCAGACGGCTAGTTTTACGCTTCAGGCGTTAAGACCAAGCGTTAAAGTTCGTACCTTAGGATCGCGAATTAAATAACTTACAATTTTAATTGTTATTGTGGGATGGGCGTCCCGCCCGTCCAAAAAGGACG
>NZ_JAUBTO010000180.1:0-14089 GCF_036702495.1 Microcoleus sp. C2D2
ATATAGATTGTTTGTACTCGTTATATATTGTCTGTAAAACCCGCCCCTACATATATTGTCTGTAAAACCCGCCCCTACCCAACGGTAAATCCCCATATATGTTTTTATCCGGCGAGCAAAATCAAGGTTCATGTAGGTTATTGGTGGTGTGGGGGCGGGTTTATATAGATTGTTTGTACTCGTTATATATTGTCTGTAAAACCCGCCCCTACATATATTGTCTGTAAAACCCGCCCCTAGGAAATTCCCTATTTCCGCCAGGTGTCAAATTGGTCTTCGGAACAGCCATTAATAAATTGATTGCTCACCCAACCGTCAAGGATTGTCAAAGTTTCATTAGGAGGATTACCCGAAAATCTGGCCGCAATTTTCACCCAATTACCTTGTCTGCTGACAGCCCTAACTCCGTCTCCCCTTTTCAATTTAGCAACAACCGGGTACTGATTGCCTGGGCCTTTGCGAATGTTAACAGCGCCACCTTCACCTGTAATAAACGAGCATTGAGTTTGCTTTTTTAAAGCTTCTGCTTTTTCGGGATTAAGACTTTGCTGCTTGCCGAAAACAGGAAAACTGTAAAGTGAGAAGCTAAAACTTGCAACGACGGCTGCAATAAAAAAGGCTTTTGATTGAGTAAAAATTAGCATTATTTCATTCCCTTGGATTGGCCGAACTGAAGTCCTGACTAGGATTTTTTTGAGAAGGACTGAAGTCCTTACTACTAACTGTTATTTTACAGAGGCAAACCATTCGGTAACACCTTGGGCGATCGCCTGGGCTAACTTCTTCTGTTCTGTCGGATTCACAATCCATTCAATCTCTTCGGGATTGATCGTAAATCCCAATTCCATTAAAACAGATGGAGCAACGGCAGGACGAGTCATGGCTAAGTTGTTCCAGAATACACCATAGCTCGGACGGTTCAACTTGGCAACTAAATAATTGTGCAAAAACATTGCCAAACTGTGCGCTTGCGGGTGGAACCAGAAAGCGCCGACGCCTTTAGTATTAATGGCGTCGCCGTTATCTGGCAAAGCATTGTAGTGAATTGAAATTGCGATCGCAGGTTCTTCTTTTTGAATCATTTCCACCCTCGGCGGCAAATCCAAATCGACATCTTCTACCCGCGTCATTACCACATTCGCGCCGCGATTTACCAATTCCTCTCGCACCAATTTCGACACAATTAAAGTTACTGTTTTTTCCCTAATTCCCACTGGACTCACAGCACCTGAATCCTGCGGCCCGCCGTGTCCCGCATCGATGAGAATCTTAATTCCCGACAGCGGCTTTGCTGGCGACACAGGCATCATGCTTGTATTCGCAGGCGGGTGTTTTAAAGACAGCACTAAAGTTGTGCCGTCGTATCTCAATTTATAGCCCCACTGCTGGGCAGATTTGAGATTAAAAGTATATTGTACTTGCAGCGGCGATATTTGTTGCCATGCCAAACGCGAAATTACGGGGTCATCGTCGAGGCGAATAATGTCAGTTTGAGCGGTGGTATTGTACAGGGTTAAAGTGAAAGTGCGTTCTCCTTCCTGCACGGTGACTGGGACGGGTGTTTCTAAGGGAAATAAGACCTCTGTCCAGCCGGAAACTTGACGCGATCGCGCGCTGCGAATAATCGATCGCGGAGGCACTGCATCCTTGACAATTTGCACTTCCGATGCTTTAATCCAAGCACCGTAATCGAGTCTGAGCCATTCTCCCTCGCGCCCGATAACTGTTGCGCGCGTTCCCTTCGGCAGCGGTGTCATCCTAGAAAAATCCGTACTCGCCCCGGTTCGGGCCACGCCCGGATCTGCCGTTACTTCTGCTATTTCTAAATCTGCGGGAGAGAGAATAGAAATCTTGCCAGTACCTTGTTGGCTGATAGTTCGATCGTTCATTGTTAGCTCAAATAAAGGCACGCCTAAATCAATTTTTTCTCCTTTTGGTAGCGAGGAGTTAGACTCATTGCCCCCCGTTGCCAAGGGGGCATTAGACTCATTGCCCCCCCTTGCCAAGGGGGGGTTGGGGGGGGTTTTCCCACAGCCTTGATACTGTTCGCTGCCGCCTTTTTCGATCGGGGAGTTTTCACCTAACAGTACAGATTTGTTGTCGGGTAGTTCGACTTGCGATCGCGCTTTTAAAGGAATAGTAACGCCCGCCAATTTTACCGAAACTTGAGAATTCGCAGGTGCGATCGCCCCAAAGCAAATATATTCTCCCGGCAAACTCGCCACATCGACTTTTGGCGTCAGAGAATCTTTAGCAAAAGCCAATCCCACAGGGACTTCCGGCTGATTCGACTCGCGCGTCACCTTAATTTTGACTTCCTGATTTTCGTAACGCAAGGTAAAGACATTTTCGCCGAGTTGCAGGGGAAAAGTCGGGGCGAAATGGCCGACTGCGGTGCGCGAAATTTGGTTGCCATTTACCAACACTTGTCCCGGTGGGGGCGCTGTGCCGATTAAAAAGATGCGATCGGCGGTAGTTTTGTGGTTAGCGGGAGGATAAGCGACGAACAAAGGTTGAGCCGCCACAGCTACAGAGGCGATCGCCACGATCAGCCCAAACACAACTAATCCTAAAAATTTTATCATTCTAAATCGCAACTAATTGAGAGCCTGTTGGTTATTTATACTAGGACTTGCGCTAAGAAACCCGGGAGAAATCGGAGAATAAACTGCCTTTCTGAGGATTAGCCGTAAGTCCTATAGCGGTTCTCAAAAAAGTGAGGTATGCCCTATCCCCTATGCCCTATCCCCTATGCCCACGGAGGCCTATGCCCATGAGTACCTCATCTTTCGCTCGAAAGGCTATATTTACTATACAGGGCCCATTTTATCAGGTTTGTAGTTGCAATTGAGCGATATGCCACATAAATTCCCGCGTAAAACCATTAAGTTTTAATTAATTCAGAGGCCGTTCTCCACAGTTGATCCAACTGATTCGCCGGCATCGTCAAATACAAAACATCCCCCGCACTCAGACAACAATTCAGCAAATCCCAGCCGTGAATAGTTTGACACTTAGTTTCCGCATAAAGAGGCACAAAATCAGCAGACTTAGCAGCATCTTGAATGCGGTGGCCGCAGAAAGGATGTTTTGGCGTAATCAATGTGGCTAAGCAAACCCATAGACTATCAGCAGTCATTCCGTTGCCCAAAATTCTGCCTCCAATCGCCGCCGCCGCGAAAGCAGGAGCCGCCAATTCCGTCGGGTTCAAAACTCCTTCAAACTCAAAAACTTGCTGCACCATCAAAGCAAAATGTGGGTCTTGATTGCGGACAATAACTGAGAGTTTGGGTGCCAATCCTTTAGCGCTCAAGGCAATTTCGACATTAGACATATCGCTGCTAGTAACAGCCAAAAGTGCTGCCGCTTGCTTAACATTAGCAGCTTCCAGAGTTGCGGCCAAACTGGCACTTCCCTGAATTACCGGAATTTTCATTGAGCGAGCCGTGCTCAGAAACCGGCAGTTCGGATCTTGCTCGATCGCCACAATATCGTAACCGTTAGTGTGCAGTTCTTTAGCAATTTGGATACCCATTCCTCCGAGCCCGCAAATAATGTAATGATTGCGCTGCGGAACTCGCGCCACATCCCAATATTCGGTAAAGCGAGTTCCCAATACATAATCGTTGAGCAGTGCGTAGCAGATGCCGACGATTCCGGCTCCAACTAACATCATCACAACTGTAAATAGTTTAATGCTTTCGGGAGCTTGTTCGGCCACTTTTTCATGGCCTCCGGCTCCGGTAATCATCCCTACTGAAAAATAGAGAGAATCGACAATTGAGATATTATCGTCAACACAAATATAGGTAGCAGTAGCAAGGGCAATCATTGACAGCAGCGTCAGTACAACAATTACTGCTGCTTGGCTGTGCTGCTGAAATCTGTGCAGCCTAGTTAATGTTTTGAGCAGTTTTTGAGTTAAAGTTTTTTGGGGGCTGTGGAGAGTCGGCTGAGTGGCAACAATTAGCCGATCGCCCTGCTGACACTGCCGATCGGCAAGCACCGCCGATACTAAATCAGTTTTGTTAGCAGCCGGGAGATAATAAATCAACATTCGCGATCGATCCTCCCACAAATCGCTCAGTTTTCGATTTTTCCAAGGATGTGTTTCATCGATATATTCTTCGTGAATCGGCCAAGTGCGATCGAACAAACGCAACTGTCCTATAGCCTGACTTCCGAGAGCCGCAAAGGCAAAAACCGGAGCCGCCAATGATGAAACGCTCATGGAAGTGTGCTCGAGCAAAGTGTGGTCAATTCTGTCGCCCAAGCTAGTATTGAACAATCTGTTGATGATGCGAATCTGAGGATTGAGAATCCTCGCCTGCATCAAAATTGCCAAATTCACAGCATCATCGTCTGCTGCAATTACTAAAGTGTGAGCGTTTTGAATGCCTGCCGCCAACAAGGTAGAAGCTGCTTGCAAATTGCCGACAACCACATCAGAAGTTTCGCCGCGAATTGGGCGATCGCTAATACCAACCACAATCGCTCCTTGCTGTCTCAACAAACAAAAAATCTTGTGTCCCGTGTGGCCCAACCCGCAAACAATGATTCGAGGTTTCATAAAAATTTATTTGCCAGCCAATTTCGGAGCTGTCCTTGTAGTTTTACTTACCATTGTTGACTGCCCTGGCTTTACAGAATGTAGCTAAAAACACTATCTAGGAAACTTGTGCGGCCGCTGCCTCTAAGTTTTGAAACAGCGTACCGGTTTGAGGTATGATGTTGCTAACGGGGTGACAACCTCTGGAACCAGCTTTTTTCCACCCAAAGATAATTTTAGTCACTGAATAAAATGTAATTTTAGTGATAAACTTGTAAATACTCAAAGGGAAAAATATCAAGATGAAAGCCACGAAACTAATTTATATGATTTTGCCATACACGCGCCGTGAACTGCCGGGATGGGGAAAATTATTTGAGAAGTTAGGCGGGTATCAAAATGAATTGTGGAAAAATGCCCCCACCCGTACTATACGCGGCAAGTTTCACCAATATTTGATGACCCTAGATCTTTCCACTTGGCAGGAACGAATGACATATTTTCTAGGTCGCTACTACGAGTTAGACGTCCAACTATTCATGCTCGAAGCCGTAAAAGCGGGCGATAGTTTTATCGATATCGGAGCGAATTTAGGAATGCTTACCATGATGGCCGCACGGTGTGTTACTCCGACAGGAACTGTACATTCATTTGAACCAAATCCTGTAGTTTTTAAGCGATTGCAGGCGGCTGTGACTAACAATGACTTGCAGCAAGTTACGCTGCATAATTGCGGTCTGGCAGACCGACCAAGCGAACTGACACTAACTGTAGTTAATGAACAGTTGGGGATGGGAACTTTTACAAAAGTTTCCCAACAAGATGAGTCTCTAATTTCCAACCAGTATCAAGTACCAGTTGTTCGCGGAGATGATATTTTACCTGAAGAATTACCAGGCATCACTTTTATTAAAATAGACGTAGAAGGGTTTGAACCCGTGGTAATTCGAGGGCTCGATCGCACAATTCAACGCCTGCATCCAGTAATCTTGACAGAGGTAGTGCCGCAACATCTAGAAAGGGGCGGTTCCAGCGTGCAAGAACTTTGCGAAATTATGCAAAGTTACGGCTATCAACCTTTTAATGTCTCTACCAAACGTTCAGGGTGGGGACATCACCTGCAATTAACTAAGCCTACAGATAATAAGATGACAGAAAATGTGTTGTGGCTGCATCCAGAAAATAATCTTTCTTCGCGCCTTGAAAAGTATTTTTAAGGTTTTTGGAAGGGTGGAGTAACCCGGTTTATCTAGCCCACCCTACATGTTTATGGCTCAAAAAACTACACTGTCACCCCTTCAATTTTCTCATCAGTCAACTCGTACAACTCGCGCAACTGCTGCAACTTATCGGCATCCGGCAGCCAAAAACCCCGCCCGTTAGCCTCCAACATTCTGCCGACAATATTGCGAAAAGCTTCAGGATTAGCCTCCCGCAACTTCTGCGCCATTTCCCGATCGAAAGCATAAGTATCAGCCGCCCGATCGTAAACCCAACCATCAGTAAAATCAGCCGTTCCGCCCCAACCAATTAACGCCGTCATGCGCTGCGAAATTTCATAAGCACCGCCAGAACCTTGATTTGCCATCGCGTTAGCCCACTTAGGATTTAGCAACTTAGTTCGATATTCCAAGCGCAGCAAATCTTCTAAATTGCGCGGAGTGGTATCCTGAGAAAAACTTTCTACAAAACTCGTGTTAACCTTTTTGCCGCGCTGCTTTTCTGCGGCTTTCTTCAAACCGCCAGTATTCGCATAATACTCTTGAATATCAGTCAAACCGTATTCAACAGAATCAATTTCTTGAATTATGCGATCGCACCCTTGCAACAACTGAGTCAAAACCTCCGGCCTCGCTTCCCCCTTATCCTTCCTCCCGTAACTAAAAACATTGCGACTTTCCCAAGTTTTCCCCAACTCATCGCCCGATTCCCAACTACCATCAACAACCCTATCGTTAACCAAAGAACCAAAATCCCCAGCCGGATTAGAAAACAACCTTGCCGAATAATTCTGCACACCTTTTGCCTGCAAAATTAAAGCGTGTTTGCGAATAAAATTCTCCGATTCCGGTTCATCAGCATCCGCCGCCCGCACGAACAAATCATCCAACAATTCAATAATATTGACAAAGCTATCTCGGAAAATACCTGAAAGATTTCCCAACACATCAATCCGGGGATGACCGACATCAGCTAACGGTTTTAATTCATAGCGAACAATCCGTCCAGTACCTTCTTTAAGAGGTTCAGCCCCCACCAATTCTAGGAGAATTCCAATAGATTCGCCCCGAGTTTTAATCGCATCCAAACCCCACAACATCACCGCCACAGTCTCAGGATAATTCCCATGTTCCTCAAGGTGCTTCTCAATAATTTTCCGAGCAATTTCGCGTCCCCTTTCATAAGCCGCCGGAGAAGGCATCCGATAAGGGTCTAAAGCGTGAATATTCCGACCAGTTGGCAACACCCCAGCCCCATCCCGCAGCAAATCCCCGCCCGGTGCCGGCAGAATATATTCCCCATTCAAACCCCGCAAAAGATTAGTCAGCTCATCCGTCGTTTGCAACAACAAATCCCGCACCAAAAAACCCTCTTCAAAAACCCCATCCAACCCCTCTTGTGGCACAGGCATCTTGCCTGTGCTTGTTTGTGGCACAGGCATCTTGCCTGTGCTTGTTTGTGGCACAGGCATCTTGCCTGTGCTTGTTTGCGAAACAATTGCTTTCACCTGTTCTTGTGACAACCTATCCCCAAAATAAGCCTCAAGATAAGAGGTCATTGCCTCAGAATTAGGCGGTTCCCCGAGAACGTGCAAACCAGAAGAAAACAAGCGAAATTCCACCACCTGCAAATACTCGTAAAGCTTCACCAGATAGCGGTTAAAAGCATCAGCACTGAACATTCCCACATTCTCAAAACTAAAAGCAATCCCCAACTTGCGAGCCTCATCAAACGGACAATCAGCCTCCAAACCGCTATCTAAAATTTGCTTACAAATAGCCTCTTTCAGCACATAATTCTTTGCCGGATCTTCCCGATATTCCGCAATCAAATCCCGCAAAGCCATCAATTCCTTGTACAAGCCCGCGCGGCCGTATGGCGGCACGTTGTGAGAAATCAAAACACCGTAACCGCGCCGTTTTGCCAACATCGATTCCGAGGGATTGTTGGCAGCATAGATATAAAGATTAGGCAAACTTCCCAACAAAATATCCGACCAAGAATAGCCAGTATTTCCGAGAGGAGAACCGGGCAACCATTCAACAGTCCCGTGCATTCCGAAGTGAACCACAGCATCAGCTTGCAAATCATTTTGCAGCCACTTGTAAAAAGCAGCGTATTGAGGGTGAGGCGTCAAATCGCGATCGAACATTAAGCGCATCGGATCGCCCGAAATTCCCAGCGGCGGCTGCAAACCTATCCAAACATTCCCCAGTTGAATGCCACCGATGTGAAACTCGTCGCCGTCTGTCTTAATGCCCGTACCCGTTAAAGATTTCCACTGTTTTTCGATGCGACTTGTTAACAAATACCCCAGCCACTTCTCCAGCTTTTTGACATTAACAGTATTGCCAAACCCTCCCCTTCCATCTGCGTTCATCCCCGTTAATCCGCCCCCATCTGCGGTTGCAGCATCATCCGCCTCTTTCACCCGGCGAATTAACTCCTCACCGTCAGCCGGAATTTCTCCAACTGTATAACCTGCCGCTTGAAGTTTGTGCAGGAAATTTAGCAGCGATTTCGGTACATTTAATAAAGCAGCCGTACCCGCCGCACCGTAACCGGGAGGAAACCCGTAGAGAATAATCGCAATTTTCCTTTCAGATGGCGGAGTTTGGCGTAGTTTCACCCAATTGTTAATTCTACTTGTCAGGCGTTTCGCGCGATCGGGCACCAGATAAATATCCTCACCCACCAAACCGCCTAGGGGAACAGGATCGATCGCGCCATCCAACTCAGGCAAAGCATACAATACCACACTTTGCAAACCCCCAATCCCCTGACGAGTCCAAGAATGGATATCCTGAATCAGCAGAGGTGCGGACACAAAATAAGGTACATTTTTAGCAGTTAAAATCCGCTTAGCAACTTCCACCTGCCTTCCACCCTCCATCGAACCAGCAGGCCCGCCAACCAAAGGAAAGCCAATAGTAGAAACAATCGCATCAACTTCCACAGCATCTTTAGAAAGCGAAAGAGTTTCAATATTGCCTTGTTTGCGCCGCGCAGTTTCATCAGCAGTCGTCATCCAATCCCGCACCGCCACATGGCCTTCAACGCCATTGATAAAAATCGGCAAAGGCACAATTCCCGCATCTTCAAAATAGCGAATCAATTGAGGAATATAAGGCTGCTTGGTAATAACGTGTTTGCGGTAAAGCAAGATGCCCACAACTGGGGATTTTCCTCTGTCTGAATTTTGAGACCAATTGGTCTCAAATTTTGTGGAACGGGCATCTTGCCCGTTATAACCATTTCTATCAAGATGTCTAGCCTCTTTTGCCGAACGGGAATCTTGCCCGCCCCTAGCACTTTGATGACCGAGATACCAATCCAAATATTGCCGAGGCGATTCAAAATAACCATTATAATCAGGATGCAATAAACCCATATTGGGAGTTTCCACAGGCGGCGGAATTTCTGCAACCTTCAGCCCCAAATACTTTTCGGCAATAATCCAAAACATCGAGACAACATTATCCGCACCGCCCGCATTCCAGTAACCATAAATAATCAGCCAGTTGCGCAAATCTTGCACTTTTTGCACCGGCACATATTTTAATAATTTCGGCCCCACCTTCAAAAAGCTGATATAACCAGCCAGCTTATCTTCTTCTCGCCCATTGCTGAACTTATCCAGAATAAACTTAACAGGCTTCGGCATACCCTTCGGTTTGTCGCCAATTTTAAAAGCGCCAATTTGAGTAAGACTCATCAATTCCAAAGCCGACTCAAAAACCAGGCGAATCGGAACATTTTGCACCCTTAGACGCAGCCACATTACCGCATCGTAATCAAACAGCAAACTCCCGAAAAACACATCAGCATTCAAGAGGGCAGCCGCTACAGCGTCCGGTTCATCTGCGAGGGCGCGATCGCTAAAAACCCGTACTTCCAATCCCTGACACCCAGAAACAGCCAACTCAGCAGCTTTCCGGTACAACTCAGCATTAAAAGATTCAAACCCTGCAATTAAGACAATGCGTTTCACAGCCCAACCTCGGAATATTTGCTTCTTTTAATGATAAACTAATCGCAGAGATTCACAGACAAGATGCCTGTGCCACTAATAAAACAGAAAAACTTCTTACTTCACTTCTTACTCTTCCTTCGCGCCCTTCGCGCCTTCGCGGTTCGTCAAATATTTATTCTGGAAGTAACAAAAGATTAAAATAATCAAACCCCTCCAAACACACACATAATTAAAACCGTGAATCGAATACCTCCCGCAATAGTTATATTAGGTCAAAACAGCCAGCCGATCGCCAAAAAAATCTCCGCACATTTCCCCAGTTCCCAGATTTACGGTTTAATCGATCGCACGAACGACACAGACATCAACTTTAGCAACTTCGGCGAAACATTGCGAGAATTATTTGCAACAGAAACCCCAATCATCGGCATCTGCGCCGCCGGAATCATCATCCGCACCCTCGCCCCGCTGCTGTCAGACAAACGCGCCGAACCGCCAGTTTTAGCCGTCGCAGAAGACGGAAGCGCCGTCGTACCGCTGCTGGGCGGTTTGCACGGCGTTAACGATTTGGCCAGAGAGATTGCAGCAGCCCTGGGCGTACAACCTGCAATTACCACAACCGGAGATATCCGGTTTCGCACCGCGCTGCTGAGTCCTCCCCAAGGCTATTATTTAGCGAATCCAGAGGATGCGAAGACTTTTATTTCAAATTTGCTCGCCGGGGCAAAAGTACGCCTAGAAGGGGCTGCAAGCTGGCTTTCCGAGAGCAATTTACCGATCGCCCCCGACGCCAAATTGACTATCCGCGTCACCGAAAAAGCAATTGTGCCAACGCCCGATTGTTTAGTTTACCATCCGCAAATTGTGGCAGTTGCACTCGCAAAGCTATCGAATATTGAGCCGGAAATAGCGGTTTCATTTGTCCAGCAAGTCTTGGAAAAAGCAGGTTTAGCGCCAGCTTCCGTTGCGGGATTTTTTGCATTAAAAGAGGAGATGGGAAACCCGGCACTTGAAGCAGTTTCACAATATTTTAAAGTCCCCGTCCGCTTTTTCAATCTCTCCGAACTTGTCGAATTAGACTCAATTGAATTCAGCGAAAATAATGCCGCACAAATTGCCCTGACAGCAGCCGGTGCAAACAGTCACTTAATCGAGTACGATCGCCCAAACGCACTGAATTGCGCGATCGCCCTAGCCGCCCAACCCTTTGATGCTAGGGCGATCGGAATTAGCCGCGGCAAACTGGCGATCGTCGGTACCGGCCCCGGAGGCGCGCCCTGGATGTCCCCGGAAGTTAAGGAAATTCTGCGCGAAGCCACGGATTGGGTGGGTTACAAGTTCTATCTCGACTTAGCCGGAACCCTGGGGTTCGGGCAAAAGCGGCACGATTCCGACAACCGCGAAGAGATCGATCGGGCCCGTTTTGCCCTAGATTTAGCAGCATCAGGAAAATCTGTCGCCGTCGTTTCGTCGGGAGATCCGGGTATTTTTGCGATGGCCGCAGCGGTGTTTGAGGCGATCGACTTTGATGCCAAACCCGAATGGCAAGGCATCGATATTCGGGTCGCACCGGGCATTTCAGCCATGCAGGCGGCCGCTGCTGCGATCGGAGCACCCCTCGGACACGATTTTTGCGTGATTTCGCTTTCGGATATTCTCAAGCCTTGGGAGGTCATAGAACAGCGGATTGCGGCTGCTGCTGCTGCCGATTTAGTTATGGCATTTTACAATCCCATCTCGAAACAGCGGATTTGGCAACTCTCCAGGGCGATCGAGATTTTGTTGCAAAGTCGCGATCCTAAAACCCCCGTCATATTGGGGCGAAACCTCGGCCGGCCAGGCCAATCTGTGCGGGTTTGCACCCTCGGCGAATTCCAGCCGCAAGACGCCGACATGAGAACTTTAGTTATTGTCGGTTCCAGTCAGACTCGGATTATTCCCCGCAAATATGGAAATGTTTGGGTTTACACGCCGCGCAGGTACGAAAAATAAGTAAAGCAGCAAACACTTAGGAAATAAGTAATTGACTGAAAGCTAATTAACTTTGACAAGGAAATATTTTGCTCTCGCTGGGGGGAGTCTAGGTTAACAAATGGCGGCGAATCACTCGATCGCGATCGACCTCTTTTTTCATCTCATAGTTGTCACTCTCGATCGGCGATCGCCTTTGATTACAGAAATCCTCGGTACTGAGGATCTCGGCTTCCTGAAGCCGAGTTTTTCTGGCAGACATCGAGGGAATTTAGATACCGACTCAACCCTAGTCAGGATTTCAGCTTCTTTTTTGGAGATATCTAATTTACATCTCAGGAAACAAAAATGTTTTGTATAGCCAGAATAAAATTAAGGGCGATCCAACTCTGCTAAATTCCTTAATCCTACGATAATCCTACGGTTAGAAAAAGAGGACTTTCATAGGAGGAGTCTTCTCTATCTTTAGGTAGAGCGAATTGTTTTTGTCTTTTGATAGGCTTTCGTTAAACAAAGCTTAATATAACGGTTAAAAAAATATGAAATTTCAAACTCCTTTAGCTCCTGGGGCTGTCACCCAATTTTTGCTTCGAGTGGTGACCTGTCTAGCTTTACTCTCTGTCTTAACTCAGATGAGTCTGTAATTCTTGCCAAAAACCAAGTGGGTAGACTTCTTTACACAAGCCTTCAACCTTGATGCCGAGAAGAACATTCCAACCTTATACTCATGTTTGGCATTACTGTTTAGTTCTTTCTTGCTGGGTGCGATCGCCTATGCGAAAAATTTGGATAGCGATCGCTACAAGAATCACTGGAAAATTTTATCATTCATATTTTTCTTTCTATCTTTAGATGAAGCGGGGAGTTTACACGAAATGTTGATTGAGCCGATGCGAGGCCTGCTAAATGCCACAGGAGTTTTTTACTTTACTTGGATTGTGCCGATCGGTTTTCTGGTAGCGATATTTCTCTTCTCCTACAGTAAGTTTGTGTTGCACCTTCCTGTTTCTACAAAAAAATTGTTTGTTGCAGCCTGCGCTCTTTATATTGGAGGATCGATCGGGATGGAAATGATCGGGGATACATAGGTTCTACGGGAGAGTGGGGGCTACCCTACATGATAGTAGTGACCATTGAAGAGTCATTAGAAATGCTGGGAATCGTTGTATTTATCCACGGATTGATTTCATATATCAAGACATATTTAGGTGGCGTAAGTTGGAATATTTACATACCAGGAAAAAACTCACCAGTTACCGAGGATCAAAATATCGGTCTACCTGCCCTTAGCGAACCAGCCAACACAAATCTATTTAGGTGAATCACTTAAAACCGGGTTTAATCGACACGAAAATACTGCATTATGGCCTTTGAGCGGGAGAAAAAACCCGGTTTCTTTGGTACTGATGCGTCCTGGACTGGAGGTTCTGCGCTCTTCGGCGCACCAAACGACTAATATGTAGGGTGCTTGCTACACTAAAGACTAATTAAACGTGGAACAGCTTAGAGATGACATCCTCACCTTTACCAGAAAATCGCTAAGAGCAACCTTTGCATTAGGATTTGACGGCAAATGACTTGTAAAACTTGCCTCTTCTAATATATTAATTAGCCGATCGCGCTCTTGCTGATAAAATTCTATATCTGTATCTTCCAGCACAGATTTTTCCTCGCCAGCCAGCTTGCGATCGATCAAATCAGGAATATACGACAACTGGAACTTCTCGTTAAGTTTCACCAAATTCGCCTCGACTTCTCCCGTTTGCATCAAGTGAATCCCCGCCAGCAACACCCGGTAAACGTACAGCAGCGGCTTAACCCGACGCGGGCGTTCTTTCTCAAACAATTTCCATTGAGTTTTAGCAAAACCGAGATAGTGGTGGCTGTGGTGCTTGGTAATGCAGTTCGAGGCGATATCCTTTAATTCCTCGTGTTCCTTTGTACTGTAAACTATGAGCGGCGAATACAGTTGTTCTAGCACGTAGCCGTTGCGCTTCAACAGCAACTCAAAAAATTTCTTGATGTCGTGAGTTACTAAATCGAGTTGCATTCCCTCCCGAACTTCCGAAACTTCGATTGTTTCTTCGTAAGAAATCAGTCCAATTACTTTCGGTAGCGGCAAAATGTGTACTCCCCGCAAGTCGAAGTCAGAATCTGCGGAAGGAAAGCCGTATAAGTGCGAACCGCTGACAGTCGCAAACAGCAGCGGATAAGGTTGAACGGAGATAATTTGGGCGAGATTCGAGATGTATTCTGTCATTTTTTCAACATTTTATCAATGCTAATTTCAATTCCGGTTAAGCTGTCGCGCATTTAAATTGTATATTCAGGGCGGGCGGGACGCCCACCCCACAAGACTTTGATTTTTTTTGACA
>NZ_JAUBTO010000181.1:0-14013 GCF_036702495.1 Microcoleus sp. C2D2
ATTGTCAGACTATTTCGGTAGCAGAACCCGATGAAGCGTCAAGAATCACCGCGCCTTCAGGCCGGTGA
Organism: Microcoleus sp. C2D2; assembly: GCF_036702495.1. Classification (NCBI taxonomy): domain Bacteria; kingdom Bacillati; phylum Cyanobacteriota; class Cyanophyceae; order Oscillatoriales; family Microcoleaceae; genus Microcoleus; species Microcoleus sp. C2D2. Next base: position 69 of record NZ_JAUBTO010000181.1, read on the forward strand.
GTATTTCAAGGTGCCGTTGCCGCGTCTTTCCATTGAACGGGAAGGTAGTAATGGGGACAAGGAAAGCTATCTCGCTACTTTGCGCTCCTGGCTGTACGGTAAAACACAGGATGAAATTTTGGCATATCCTGAAGCAATGGCGATGTTCCGTGAAATTGGTTGCGATCAAAATATCCTCTGCTATGCTTTCAATTTCAAACGCCAGGATGGTAGCATCAACGACGATCCGGAACTGTTCTTAAAGTTGACGGATTTGGTGTACGATCGCTTCCACGTCCACTACTACCAAGACGGTAAAGCCGAAGACATCCACAAGTATCGCTTTTTCCTTACCAGCACTATCTTCCAAAAAGACGATTACGGGCCGGCATTCATAGAGAACTATGCCAAACGCCTCGGACTATCGAAAACGCCTGATTCCATAAAAGTTTTGCGTTCGATAGTGATGGATCCGTATGTGGGTGACTTACCCGACGGGCGATCGTTTTTCGACGAAATTATCGAAACTCTTCGCAGTAACGCAACCGAGATTATCGAGCAAAATTTTCGCTGAATCCAGCAACAAAATTGAGTTTTCACACTAGCGATCGCTCTTAACTTCTTTAACAAATATCTTGGCAAAAGTCTATCAATTTCATAGATCGTCTGCCTCCATCTGGTTAGCCTGCCGTTAGGTTAGGCTACGCTACGCGCCCCGTCGCTTAGCGCTTCACATCTGCGTACTAGAAAAAATTTGAGTTTTTTTGCAAGATATCTAATCTGTAATACCGAAAAAAATACACGAAGAGCGATCGCTACTTACATGACGCTATTGCCATAATGAAGAAAAATGACAAAAAACAACCAGCAAAAATCTCAAGGGAAAGCACTTGTTATAGGTGCGGGTGTAAGCGGTCTTACAACAGCACTTTGTTTGCAAAGAAATGGATTTCAGGTGACAGTAGTAGCCCAAAAGTTTGCTCCTGAAATCACTTCGGTTGTCGCCGCCGCTTTGTGGCAATGGCCTCCTCCAGCGCTTGGTGAAGATTCTGAAGACCAAAACTCCTTATCTAAGGCAAAAAAATGGTGCATGACTTCCTACGATTATTTTGCCAATCTTGCTGATTCTCCAGAAACAGGTGTTTTTTTGCGGCCTGTAGTGGTATATTTTAAGCATCTAGTCAAGGATAATCCTCACGACCAAGAGAGAATGGATGAATTGCGAGATAAAGTTGATGACTTTGTGCATACTACCGCTCTAATAACCGAAAATAAAATCAATACTGAGATCGGTTTAAAAGACGCATACTCGCATTTTGCACCCATGATTGATATGGATGTTTATATGGGGTATTTGCTTAAACAAATAAAGCAAGCTGATTGTCAGGTATTAACAAAAAAAATCTCTGGCAATTTGAAAGAAGAAGAAGAAAAGCTGAAAAAAGAATTTGGGGTCGATCTGATTGTAAACTGCTCCGGTTTAGGAGCTATAGAACTTGCGCCGTCAGATATGTATCCTCTTAGAGGAGCATGGATTCGCGTTCGCAACGATGGCAAAACGATACCTCGAATCACTAAGGCTCATTGGCTATCCCACGATGAATTTTCCGACGAACAGGACTTTATTTACATAGTACCAAAAGGGCATGACATACTCCTGCTTGGAGGTTTGGTAGAACCCCATAAATGGGATTTAAATATTGACTTAGAAAGTTACGAGCCAGTTAAGGATATGCTAAAACGATGTGTTGAGTTTATGCCAGCGCTCAAAGATGCTGAAATTGATTTTAACGAGCCTATTCGTGTGGGTTTGCGTCCTTTCCGAAGGCTGAATGTCCGTTTGGAGCGAGAACCAGAAACTGCCATCATCCATAACTACGGACATGGGGGCGCGGGTGTAACTTTGTCATGGGGGTGCGCTTTTGAGGTTTTAGAGATAGCCAACGCAATATTACAAAGCAACAAAAATCCTCTAGTAGTTTAGAGGAGCAACCAACGACATTCTGAGAGTAATTGCGCGAGATACACAGATAAAGACGAGAAATCTTTGTAATTTGCTTGGCAAGACTTTCGGTAGTAATTGGGTAAGGAAATACTCGCACCAGTCTCTCTAACCTCACTTGTTTCTCGGATTGTATCAGGTCCCGACTTTGAACATTTGTGGGTAGGTTATCAACCCATGCCACTTTGCCCACTGGGCTTCACAAGCATTGTCGCCGCCAGTAGTAACGATCGATATGTCAGTCTTGAACGCGCTCAGTTATTTGCTTCCAGCTGGGGTAGTCAGTTAGCGAACATGGGTGTAGCGGGTCATTTAACAACTGCTGATGGGTTTGGTGAATGGCAACAAGGTAAGGAACTGCTCAGACAGTTAATCGAATGCAAACCGAGTTCTCAAAAGCCGAGTTCTTCCCTGAGTATCTCAAAGCGCAGCCATCCGCCAGATGGACGATCGATCGTTACTACAATTGCGTACCCAGACTTTCCATCTAAATCAAAAATTCACATGGGCAATCCTACTCGATTAAAGTTGAACAAGATAGCTGGCTCTTTATTATTGCTGACTGTATTGACCGCCTGTAGTGGTAAATCGGAAGCAGATAAACTCACAAAAGAGTTACAAACTGTCACCTCATGGGCAGCAACAGCCGAGATGACGGGTGAAGCTTGGATGCAGGGCAATGTTCCGACAACCTTCGCTAAACAAACACTCTTTAGTGCGCTTCAAAAACTCCACAAAGAAACAGAAACGATCGCACAGTTATCGTATGACCCCACGCAACGTCGCACGATACTAGAACATTTACAGAGTCTCGAATCCACAGTCGGTCAGATGTCAATAGCGGTGGAACAGGAAGACCGAATTGCGATCGCCAACCAGGTGCAACAGCTATCAACTCAGAAGCAAATAATCATCATACTTGCCAACACAGCAGGTGGGCAGCGATGAAAAAAATTCTGGAAATTACCCTGGGCATCGTCACGAGTATCGGTGGCTTTCTGGGCGCAGGATCGATCGCTACAGCGGCAGAAGCTGGTGCTGTGTTCGGCTTCCAACTGCTCTGGGCTATCCTCCTGGGCGCGATTTGCGTGATATTTCTAGTAGAAATGTCAGGGCGGCTGGCTGCCGTAAGCAAACATACCTTAGTCGATGGAGTGCGCGAACGTTTTGGGTTCAACTTTTATGTAATTCCACTATTAGCTCTAGTCGCGATTCATTTCCTGTATATGGCGACTCAAATCGGTGGCGTTAGTATCGCACTACAGCTAGTAACGGGCATAAGCTTCCAGTGGTTTGCTCTGCCTGTTGCTCTGGCAATCTGGTCGGTACTCTGGTTCGGGAACTTGAGCATCATTTCTAATGGCATTTCCCTCCTGGGGCTGATTGCGTTGGTCTTTGTCTTTGCTACCTTCAAGCTTCATCCATCGCTCACGCAACTCGGTTCTGGTCTGTTGCCGACTCTGCCACGCTCTGACACCGCACATTATTTATATATTGCAGTTGGCATCCTGGGCTCATTGCTCACCCCCCAAATCTTTTATTTCTACTCATCCACAGCAGTAGAAAACCAATGGGATGAAGAGTATATCGGTGTTAATCGCGCTATTGCTAGTTTAGGCATGGGCTTCGGTAGCATTGTCTCGCTGGGTGTGATGATTGTAGCGGCCCTAGTGCTTCACCCTAGGGGTATCGACGTTGATAACTACTCGCAAGCAGCGCTGATGCTAACCCAACCCTTCGGTTACTGGGGTTTCCTGCTGTTCGCTGCGTCACTGGGCATCTGCTGCTTTGGGGCAGGGATAGGGGCAAACCTCACCAGCGCCTATATTCTGGCTCAAGCTTTGGGGTGGAATTGGGGCGAAAATGTCAAACCGAAGGAAGCGGCACGCTTTAGTTTCATCTACACGGTGTTCGCCTTTCTGGCATCATTGCTGATGGTTGTTGGCATCGACCCCTTAAAACTGACCCTGTTTACAATGGCGATTACAACATTAATATTGCCGCCCACTCTCGTACCTTTGCTAATCCTGATGAACGATCGGCGCTACGTTGGCAAGTATCGCAATGGCTGGATTAGTAATAGCGTAATCATCTTTGCGATCGCGCTCTCGTTTGTTTTGGCGATCGTTGCCATTCCCCTGGAATTTATAGGAGGCTGAAATGAACGTAATCCGAGATATTTTGGATAACCAGTTGGTCGATCGCAATGATTGCAAAATGGGCAAAGTCGATGGGATTGTGATGGAATTGCGCGAAGGGCAACCGCCACGGCTAGCTTACATCGAAGTAGGAATGCCAACCCTTGCCCGAAGGCTACATCCACGGTTGCAACGTTGGGTAGCAGCATTTTTAAGTAAATGGGGTGCTAAACACAGTGAGTCGTTTCGGATTCCCTTTTCAAAAGTGCGGAATATTGGCATCAACGTAGAAGTTGACCTCGATGCAGAAGCAACGCCAGCGTTAGCTTATGAAAAATGGCTGCGAGAGCATATCGTCGAACGAATTCCTGGGGGAAAGTAATGGCTCATAGTGAAATTAATCTCGAACTGTTACTAAGTAAAAGTGTGATAGATCCAAAAGGTAAACCAGTCGGACGCATTGAAGAGGTGCTAGTCGAACAACAAGGGAATCAATGGATCGTTCGGGAATATCTGATCGGCTCTGCTGCCATATTAGAACGCTTATCAGCTTGGACAATTGGACTATCGATTTTGCACCTGATGGGAGCGCGTAAACTTCACACCGGGTACAGAGTGCCTTGGGACCAACTAGATTTGACCGACCCAAAAAAGCCGCGCCTGCTTTGTAATCTGCACGAATTGAAGACATTTTCTAACAAAGTGTAAAATTTAAACATTGACTTTGATTTTAAATCCGCGATCGCGCAAGCGGGAACTATAACCAAATCTGATGGAATGTATGCAGCAAGGCAACAAAGTCTTTCGTGAAGAAACACTAGAGCGCCTTTCCTCACCGGAATAATTAGACAAGTTAATGCGGGTAGTTAAACCGCAAACTTGGCTTCCTTTGGCTTCGATGGGCTGTTTAGTTCCATCACCAGGACAACCCCGGTGTAAGCGCGGTCAAATTCTTCTAGGGAAACCGTCCGCCTTCCCGTAGCGGGGTCATTTAGATAAACGCACTTTTGTGTAAACCCCTCAACGACCAAAAAGTGGTTGAAATTCCACAAGACAATAAAAGAAGGAGTCAGGGTTTTCAAGCTTTCGGGCAACTTTTTAAACCCTTTGGCATTTAAACCATAGTTCTTAGCTGCTTTGATGATATTCAACGCATTGCTACCATCTCGCGAAACCCCACACTCGCGCCGTAATTCTGCCAAGGGGACGATGCGCGAGTAATAGCTTAGAATAATTCCCTCCAGAAGCAGCACCGCATTCAGTTGCTTCCATTTGCACCAGCGTCGGGGTACGGACGCGACTGATTTTAGGGTGTCTCAGAATACTCGGAATTAAGCTTAAAGGCATATTTTAGTTTAGTAAAACCTGTCCCAAGATATAAGCACATCTTAAAAACTCATATTAATAGCAAAGAAAAAAATTGCTGACTTTTCCCGGTATCTTTTTTAACTTGAAGTTCCCATCTCAGGGATAAAACTTTAAATTAATGGTGACTCGGTGTCCCTTTAGTAAGGGCAAACATTCTTATTTAGTTGTTACATCCCCAGTTAGATCAGTATTTTTTCTTGACTCAACTCTTTCTTTTTGCGGATGTATCCTTTGGAGCTATCTTTTATACTGTGTAGACATAATTAATTCAATAAATGCGTAGTTCATTTGAGGTTACTGAATACCCAAGTTTTAAGGGGTTTTAGCTCCGGCTTCGGTAGCCTGTAAATCCAGTTAGGCTACCGGAATAACTTATTTTCGAGAAAACCCTAAATTCTCGCTTAATAGAGGTATCTATGCTCAGGCCAGAGCTTAAAGCATTTATCCAGCGCATCCCTAAAGCCGAATTGCACTGTCATTTAGAAGGTTCAATTCAACCAGCTACCCTATTAAAGCTAGCTGCACGCCACTCTATTGAGCTACCTTTTGAAAACGAAGAAGGTGCTAAGAAGTTTTTCGAGTTTGAAAACCTTAACCACTTTATTGATATCTTATCGCTCACTTCTTCAACGTTGCAAACGGCAGAGGACTTTAAGACCATTACTGTTGAATTTGGTGCCGACGCAGCGCGGCAGAATATTAGCTACCGCGAGGTGTTCTTCAGCTATGACGCTCACCGACAGCGCGGGATTCCTTGGGAAACGGTAATTGAGGGCATTGCTGCCGGTCGCACCGAGAGCAAAGAACAATATGGCGTTGAAATGTGGTTTATTGCCGACATAGACCGGACAACGGATCCAGAAGCCAGCCGACCGATGGTGGAACTAGCCCACAAGAGCCGCGAATATGCCGGAATCATTGGCGTTGGGATGGACAGTAAGGAAGCTGGCAACCCTGCCAGCAGTCACAAGGTAGCATTCTCGCGCGCCAAAGAATTAGGCTTTAGGCTTGTTGCCCATGCAGGTGAAGATGCTGGCCCAGAGAGTGTCTGGGATGCACTCTCTATGGGTGTTGAGCGGATCGACCACGGCGTGCGATCGATTGAAGACGATAAACTGCTACAGCGCTTGGTGGAAATCCAGATTCCGCTGACGGTTTGCCCGGTTAGTAACGTTCAGTTGAAAATCTTCCCCAATATGGCAGCTCACCCGATCGAGCGCCTGATGGATGCTGGGGTCTTCGTCACTGTCAACTCAGACGATCCGGCCATGTTTCATGCGGACGTTGTCGATAACTATTTGCAGGTAGCCGATACGTTTAACTTAACAGCCGACGACATCGAGAAGCTGGCAAGGAACAGCTTTATGGCGGCTTTCACGGACAGTGCGGTTAAAGCCGATTATTTAGAGCGGTTTACAGCCAAAGTAACCCAACTGCGAGCTTTTGAGGTGTAATTCCCATGCCATCTATGTGGAGAGTAAAACAATGACAAATATTACTGTAGGCGACTATTTGCTGCTTCGTCTGGTGCAGATTGGCGTCAAGCATATCTTTGGTGTGCCTGGTGACTACAATATGGAATTTCTCGATCGCATTGTCGTTCAAGAGAACCTTGAATGGATTGGAAATTGCAACGAACTCAACGCCGCCTACGCCGCGGATGGCTATGCTCGAATTAATGGCATTGCAGCATTAGTCACCACCTTTGGTGTTGGCGAACTCAGTGCGATTAATGGAATTGCTGGCGCTTGCGCCGAGTACGTTCCGGTTGTAGCGATTACCGGATCTCCTGCTATTAAAAAGCAAAAGATGTTAGCACCTCTGCACCATACCCTTGGCACTGGCGACTTTACTGTGTTTGCCCGGATGTTTGAGAAGGTAACGGTAGCGCAAGCTTCTTTGACACCAGAGAATGCAATAGCAGAAATTGACAGAGTTCTTAATGCTTGCCTTCTTAAAAAGCAACCTGTTTACATCAATCTACCGATGGATGTTGCTTCCACTGAAGTAGCTGCACCACCCGGTGAATTTATGCCTCCTGTATTCGAGAGCGATCGGGCTACATTAGATGAGGCCGTTGATATCAGTGTGAGGTTGCTGGAGAAGGCCCAAAAACCAGTTATTCTCGCTGACATAGGTGTCGCTCGCTATCGCCTGCATAAGGAATTGCGAGGTCTTTTAGCTGCTACTGGATATCCTTATGCAACTTTGAGCATGGGGAAAGCGCTCCTTGAAGAAACGCACCCCCAATATATCGGTATCTATAACGGTGCTGTCAGTGAAGATTACGTCCGAAGACGGATTGAAGATGCAGATTGTGTGTTGAGTATTGGTACTTATTTTACAGATTTCAACACAGGAAAGTTTTCCGCCCAACTCGATCCTGGTCGAACGATTGAAGTGCACGGGCAGTATTTAAAGATTAAGCGTGCCTGGTACAATAATGTAGCGATGCATGATTTCCTGCCAGCTTTAAGCAAACGGTTGCAGCATCGCGATGCCATTTCGCTGGACATAAAACCCGTTCAAGAAAATTTGAATGCTGGCTTTACAGCGAGCTTCCAACCTAACTCTTCTGCGCCTATTAAGCAAGAGCGTTTTTGGCAAAGACTGGCTCATTTTTTCAAAGAAGATGATATCGTTGTTGCCGACATAGGAGTTGCTTTTTTTGGAGCCTTGCTAGTTCCTTTCCCAAAGGGAACCACTTTCGTCGGACAACTGCTCTGGGCTTCTATAGGCTACTCGCTGGGTGCAGTTCTAGGTTGTGCGATCGCGGCTCCCCAACGACGCTCTATCCTATTCATTGGTGACGGTTCGTTTCAAATGACTGCACAAGAACTTTCAACCCTATTACGCTATGACCTCAAGCCAATTATTTTTCTGATTAACAACGATGGATATACCATAGAGCGCGATATCCACGGTGAAAAAATGCCATACAACGACATCCAAAGATGGAATTATCACAAACTCCATGAAGTTTTTGGGGACAATGGTTGGGGCATTAAAGTAAGCACCGAGTCAGAGTTAGATTCGGCGCTGCAACAAGCCGAACAAAATAGAGACTCCCTTGCCTTTATTGAAGTGGTGATGGACAAAATGGACAATCCAGAAAATCTCTTGAAGCTGTTGCAGCAATAATCGGGAACTGGCTTGTCGCTACACAGTATCTAAAACCTAACTAAAAAGAATGAAAATGTCACTCCCAACAGAAGACTTTACCATCGGTGTTGAAGAGGAATATCAAATTATCGATCCCAAAACTCGCGAACTGCGATCGCGGGTGCAGCAAATTCTACCGTTAGCACAGAAAGCGTTGGGGGAAGTGGTACAACCTGAAGTTCAGCAATCGCAGATAGAAATCGCTACCCCTGTGTGTCGATCTCTTTCTGAAGTACGCGCAGAACTTGTGCGCTTGCGGCGGGAAATTATTGCCGCAGCTTCTATTGACGGCAATCAAATTGCCGCCGCCGGGACACACCCATTTTCCGAGTGGAAAGAACAGGAACTCGCGCCCAAAGAACGTTATCAAGGACTGATGCGAGATTATCAACAACTCACCCGCGAGCTAGTCATCTTTGGCTGTCACGTACACGTTGGCATCAGCGACCGCGAAACAGCTATCCGCGTCATGAACCGTGCCCGTGTGTGGCTGGCACCAATACTTGCGTTGGCTGCTTCCTCACCCTTTTGGTTGGGTACGGATACAGGCTATGCGAGTTATCGTACAGAAATTTGGGGCAGGTGGCCGATATCGGGCCCGCCATTAATTTTCTCCTCACAAGCTGAATACCAAGCAGTTGTAGAAGCTCTGATTGCCACTGGAAGTGTAGAGGAGGCAACGAAGGTTTACTGGGATGTGCGTCTGTCAGAGCGTTTCCCAACAGTAGAATTTCGCCTCGCAGATGTGTGCATGACAGTAGATGAAGCGGTAATGGTTGCGGGACTGGTGCGCTCTTTGGCGCGGACTTGTTACGAACAAGCTCAAGCAGACAAACCATTCTCAGCCACGCGCCACGAACTTATACGCGCCGCGCACTGGCGTGCTGCACGCTATGGATTAGATACAGAACTAATAGACGTTGAGGTAATGCGTGCCGTTCCAGCACGCGAACTCATTGAGAAGTTTCTAGCCTTCGTGCGCCCATCGTTAGAAGAGTATGGAGACTGGGACGAGGTTTCATCGCTCGTGCGGGAGACGGTGCAGCGAGGAAACGGCGCAACGCGGCAGCGGGAAGTTTACAAGCGTACCGGACGCTTGGAGGATGTCGTTGATTACATCGTCGCCGAGACGCTCAAAGGTATTGATTAAGTTCGCGGGAAAAACTCAATGAGAAAAAAATATATCTGACAAAAACTGGCGCTGCCCTGTAGCTTGAGTTACTATCCATCAGAACAATTCCATGTTTTATACCAACTTTGAACATAGTCTGTTCTACAGATATATAAACCGCTCAAATTCTGTAGGAACTATCTTATACATTCATGGTTTGGGTGAATCGGGTCTCTGCTTTGAATCGCTGATTCTTCAGGAGCAGCTTTGCCAATGGTCTCACATCGTATTAGACCTTGAAGGTTATGGGAAAAGTCTTTGGCCCGTGGCACCAAAGTCTCTCGAACAGCACGCTGATAGTTTAGCAAGCTGGCTGCAATTCAAAAGCATCAGTCAGGTAATAATATTGGGTCATTCGATGGGAGGAGTGATTGGTTTGATATTGTCTGAGAAATACCCGGAACTTGTGCAGGGTTTCATTAACGTTGAAGGCAATATTTCTATCGAAGACTGTACCTTTAGCAGTCAGGCTGCGTCCTATTCATTAGAGGATTTCCAAACCTATGGGTTCGACACCATCCGCAACGGTGTATACTCTAGTGGATTAGAAGACGCTGCACTGCGTAGTTATTATCCGTCGCTCTGCTTTTGTCAGCCTCAGACATATCACTTAAATAGCTCTGAATTAGTAGAACTCTCTAGAGGCGCTAAGTTAGCTAAAAGACTTGGTTCCCTGAAAATTCCTGTAATATATCTGCTGGGTAATCCTCGTGGTACGGCAGAACTTTCCCGTTCTATGTTGACTGCATCAGGTATTGAGTGGCGAGCAATTGAAGATGCAGGTCACTGGCTTTTTATAGATAAACCAAAGACGTTAATTGATGAAATGCTGAGTTTTTTGATTCAATTTCAGCCATGACTAATTTGCTGTGTTAATAGTTTATACAACAATATAGCAATCCTTGCAGGAGTCGTAATTTTTTTACCCCACCCCAGCCCTCCCCTTAGTAAGGGGAGGGAGTAAGAAATTCACAAATGATTTAGGATCGCTATAGTTAAGTAATTGTTTAGAAATAGGTGTTAAACCAATAGGAATTGTCAAAATAAACATACTTACTTAATTAACATGAAATTAAGAATTTACAAGATGCTTGAACGAAGAGCAAAAATGCAATTACCTAAATATCTAAATTCAGCAAGAGGATAGCGTAATGAGAACTCTGAACAAACAACAACTTTTGGACATCTGCTACGGTGCTGCATTTTTGGGAAGCGGTGGCGGTGGTCCGTTGAAGGCAGCATTGCGACTTGTAGAAAACTTGCCTGATGACGTGACAGTTAGAGTCAAGACAGTAGAGGAAGTAGAAGACGATAAACGGACGGCGATTGTAGCTTTTATGGGAGCGCCAGAAAAGATGCTTAAAATTCAAAACTCACAATCGGCGATCGCAGCTTTTGATGGGTTAAATAAAGAATATAGTGGGCAAATTGGCTGTGTTATGCCGATCGAGATTGGGGCACTCAACACAATTGCTCCAATTATGGTGGCTATTGAGAAAGGAATTCCTGTTATTGATGGCGATGGTGCTGGTCGAGCTATTCCTGCTATCACAATGACTACGTTTGCAGCATTGAAGCTGTCTGCTAACCCAACCGTTCTCGCCAACAGTAAAGGACAAGCGGTTTCTGTTTTTGTAGGGGATGCTTCCGAAGCAGAATCATGTTGCAGACCAATATTGGAGGTATTTGACCAAGAAGCTGGGCTAGCAATGTGCGCGATGGACAAGCTGACTCTCCAACAAGCGGTGGCGATTCGAGGAACTTTGCAACTGTGTGAAGATGTAGGGCATATTCTGGGCACCTCGATTGAACCTATAGATGATGTGCTTAAGTTACTTGAAAATCGTGGATTGACAGCACGTCGTCTCTTTACTGGCATAGTTCAACCGCCAGAGCAAGAAACACAAGTCGGGTTTGATTGCGGCAAAGTTATCTTGCGAGACGATGAGAGCCACCGAGAAGTATGGGTCTACTATCAGAATGAAAATCTGATTGCTTGGGATACGCAAATCTCCACTCCAATTTTTATCGCTCCCGACTCGCTGTGTTACCTAACTTTGGAGGGAAAACCGTTTTCTAATGCAGATATTGATGATAAAATCGTGCATCGCAAAGCTACTCTCATCGGCATCGTAGCTCGCCCAGAACTGCAAACTGAGAGCATCCTAGAAAGTTTTAAGAAGGCATTGCAAAACCTCGGATACGCAGGTTCTTATCTGCAAATTCCATATTTGCAGGATATACGGTTAATGACAAAGAGCGTGTCAAAAGAAAGTGCAAATAGTTTGATTTGATAATCGCGTTGGTTTTGTTGCTGAAGATATAAATGTGAGAACTGAGGTGATAGAAACGAATTATGGAAACTAACGACACAGACACAACTAAAGAAATATTGGATGTTGCTATTGTTGGTGGCGGTGTTTCTGGAATTTATAGTGCTTGGCGGCTAATGCACTATGATGCTACTACTTCCGAAACCCTGAGAGAATGGGCTAATAACGTCCTGACGGCAAACTGAAGATTGGCGTGTTCGAGCGAAGCTCACGCATTGGCGGGCGTTTATTGTCGCTCGTACCACCAGGAATGCCGAATATGCGTGCAGAACTTGGGGCGATGCACTATACCTCAAATCAGATATTGTTGCGATCGCTAGTCGAGAATAAACTGCATCTAAAAACCTACGATTTTCCAGGCAGCTACCCAGAAAACATCCTTTATTTACGCGGCTACCATCTGCGCGAACAAGATTTATCCAATCCAGAAAAAGTCCCCTACAATATGCAGTGGCACGAGAAAAGGAAATCTGCAAGCGAGCTTGTCGCGAATGCGATCGAGCAAATTCTACCAGGCGCTTGTGCTATACCTGCATCGGCGTGGCACGAAGTCAAACAAACTGCCTGTTTCGACGGTGTAAAGCTTTATAAACAAGGGTTTAGTAACGTCCTCAACCGAGTGATGAGCAACGAAGCCTACGAATTTATCCGTTATGCAAGTGGTTTAGACACAATTTTGAGTAACTGGAATGCCGCCGACGCTATCCCTTGGTATCTCGCTTACTTCGGGCCAGACGCTCAATATATCGGGTTAGTCGATGGGTTTGAGTCTGTAGCGCTCAAGCTCAAAGATGAATTTGTCAAAGCAGGCGGCGAAGTGCATTTGAATTGCGAATTGCGATCGTTCAACACCTGCACCCTAGCCGAGCGCACCGCTGGGATAGAGTTGCGTTTCTTGAATGGTTCCATCCTGCGTTGTCGGCGGTTAATCTTAGCAATGCCGCGACGTTCTCTAGAACTTCTCGACCAGACAAATTCCATTCTCGACCCGAATAATCTGGAAGTACGCCAAATGATCGAGAGCGTTTCCCCTCAACCCCTGCTCAAAATCTTTTTGTGTTACGAAAACCCCTGGTGGCAAGCTGCTAACGTGCATTCCGGCAAGTCGAATACCGATTTGCCCGTGCGACAATGCTACTACATCGGTACAGAGGGAGACAAATCCGGTGCGGATAAAAGCAACCGCAACTCTCTGATAATGGCTAGCTATGACGACGGTCGATCGAGGAATTACTGGATCGGAATGCGAAGACAACAGACTATCGAACAACCAGAAAACTTTCAGCGAAATCAGACAGTAGCCGATCGCACTTTAGATTTCGACTACAGCCAGTGGCAAAAATACCTGCCTTCTGCTGCAATTGTCAACGAACTACAGCGACAACTCAAAGAAATTCACGCCTTAAAATATATCACAGACCCTTACGATGCCGCATATATGGACTGGGGTGCCGACCCGTTTGGGGGTGCATACAATCTGTGGAAGATTCACGCTCAAAGCTGGGAAATTATTCCCAAGATAATCCAACCCGTAGCTGAGATGCCAGTATACATTTGTGGCGAAGCTTATTGCGATAACCAGGGGTGGGTTGACGGAGCGTTGCAGAATGTGGAGTTGATGCTGCAAAAGCATTTCCAGTTGCATCCGCCGGATTGGTTGCTATCGCCATAAAATTGGGGAAAATTTTTACACAGAGCTCATAGCGCTCACCTTTATTAGACCTCTTGCAAAAATAAATAGGACGGGCTCTTCGGCCCATCCCACAAGAGTTATTTTTTCTTGTGGGATGGG
>NZ_JAUBTO010000182.1:0-13695 GCF_036702495.1 Microcoleus sp. C2D2
TACCTGCCAACAATCTCCCATCTCAAAAACCCGCCCCGACCGGGATATTATGGTTAATCGATCGGACATGATATTAGAGGTTAGATATTAGATTTTTGATGTTAGATTTTTGATTTTAGATTTTAGATTTTAGATTTATCGCTCTAAAAGTTAAGAACTATCAGTAATTAATTGTAGGCGCAAGGGCTGGTATGAAAGTGCCGACGATCGATCGACTCTACACCGCCCTCGGGTCAAATTCCATTAATTTTTATTGCGAAAGCTTGACCAACAGACCGGGGATATGTAGCCTAAGCCCTAGGTATCTTTTGTATAACTGCGGGAACTTGAGACCTATAGAATAATAGCAACTGTCCCAGGTGCAAGCTATGTCCCTAGAGAAAGCATTAATTCTTGATTTTGCCAAGACAGACGCGATGAAATCGATTCTCCCCCATCCCGCAATCCTGTCAAGTCACGGGGCAAACTGGGAGGGAATTCATGTCGAATATCACCATCAGCCGCCAAACGAATGTCCCGAACACTCTCTGCAACAGCACAGCATTGGCATGATACTCTCTTCAACTATCGGAGGAGCAATACTGAACGGGAAACACTACGGTAGCGAACGGTGGCAAAATGGACAGATTTTCATCGCTGCTGCTGGTACTGATTACCACCCCTATGCAGTCGAAGACCATGAATTTATTGCGATCGCTCTTGAACCTACCGACTTCGACAATACAGTTTACGAATCGACAAATTCAAATCAGATTGAAATTATACCGCACTGGCAAACCCGCGATCCCTTGATAATCGGCATTGCTTGGGCCCTCAAAACCGAACTCGAATCAGGTGGATTAAACGGTACTCTCTATGTCGATGCACTAAAAAACGCGCTTTCAGTTCATATACTGCGCCGCTATTGTGCACAGAAACCGAATTTAGTAAATTTTGAAAAAACTCTCGATCCTCGGAAATTAGAAATAGTTGTTAACTACATTAATGACTACATACAGCGAGATTTGCACTTAGCTGAACTTGCTAATTTAGTGCAGATGAGCCCTTATTATTTCAGTCGTTTGTTCAAACAATCAATTGGAGTCACGGCCCATCAGTACGTGATCCAGTGCCGGATTGAAAAAGCCAAACAGTTGTTGAAAACGCAAGATTTATCACTAACCTATATCTCGCAGCAAGTCGGGTTTCACGACCAAAGTCACTTTAGTAAGACCTTCTGCAAAATCGTCGGTTTGACTCCTAAGAAGTATCGCGATGGGCTTTAACAGTCCTGGATGCACGCAGGGGTCAATCGATTTTAGATTTTAGATTTTAGATTTTAGATTGACCCCACGGATCAATGCGGGGGCTTGAGGATTTTCGATTTGCGATTTTGGATTGATTCCACGGATAAATCACGTGGCGGGTACCACCTTTGAAATTCGCTTGTCAAAAACCCTGGATATCTCAGACGGGATATCAAGGATTTTTCGGAGAAACCGGGTTTTTTTGCCTTATAGAGACGATCGATTTTAGCCAATTATGGTTAGTAAAACCCCCCTCAGAGAGAACTACGCGCGGTGTGGCGTTGGTGGAGATACCGAGTCCGCAAGCGTTGTTACAATTTTTCATCAAAATCCGAGAAATTTTGCAAGAAAATTGTATTTTTCGCAAGTTTTCCGCAAGAATTTACAATACAGCAGAGCTCGTGATTTTGTAGGCTTGCTGGCATAACATAAACCAGGGGTATCAGCCATGAATTCTCAAAATCAACAGGCATCTTACGGTCAAATTCCCTTAAGTTTTATTGCAAATACTGGACAAACTGACCCTAATGTGAAATTCCAGGTGAAAGGTGCCGGTCACAGCATCTTTTTTACTCCAAACGAAATTGCTTTCGTCGCTTTCCCCACACCCAATGAACCGGGAAACCAAGCAACAACTTCTTCAGTTGTACGCAGCAGCTTAGCCAACAGCAACCCCAATCCGACAATTTCCGGGATGGAAAAATTGCCGGGAGTTGCTAACTTTCTTTGAGGCGAGGATTCCAGTCAATGGCAGACTAATGTGCCTACTTTTAACGGCGTTGTTTATCAAAACTCAATCAAGGAATTGACCGCGTTTTCAAAGGCACAGAAGGACAACTTAAGGGCGAATTTTTGGTAGCACCTTTTGCCGATCTGAGTCAAATTCGGATGAACTATACGGGTATTAACGACATCCGGTTGCGTGACGATGCAGCACTGATATTAGAGACACCGCTAGGCCAATTAATTAATAACGCACCGATAGTTTATCAAGATATCAACGGACAGCGGGTGAATGTTCCCGCAGCTTACAATTTATTAGGAAACGGTCAAGTTAATTTTAGTTTGGGATATTTTGACCCCACTCAACCCCTAGTTATTGAAACAACCCGGTTTCTGACCACCCGTGCCTAAGTCCCGATCGAGTAGTAGTGTATGCACCATGAGGTTTTTGATATGAATGAAGATGCACAACCAATGTTTTTTCCTGTTTCTAGGCTTAAGTTGTTCGTGATGTTTCTAGTAACCTTCGGACTATATCAAATTTTTTGGTTTTACAAAAACTGGCAGCTATTCAAAGCCGCAACGGGAAGCAACATTAGCCCATTTTGGAGAGCTGTTTTCAACGGGCTTTTTTGTTATTCATTAATTACAAAAATTAAAAATAGGGCTAAATTGCGCGGTATTGATGCCAACTTTAGTCCATTCTTGCTGACTCTTGCTTGGTTTGGGCTTGCGCTGTGTGCCCGACTGCCAAAACCATACTTGCTAGTGAGTTTTTTCTCTGTAATAGTTTTGCTTCCAGTTCAAGAGATTGTGAATGAACTGAACAGTTTAGTAGCGCCCAACCACAATCCTAACAGTCGATTTTCGGCATGGAATATAGCAACGATCGCTGTGGGAGGCAGCCTGACTGTACTTGCGATCGTCGGGACACTCATGCCAGCTTAGGTGCGATTTGCATTAGTTTCACAACTCGAAACATCAAAGATTACTGTTGTTAATTAATAGGTAAATTAATCATGTCTACTTTCAGTTCCGCTACCAACTTTCCTGTCGGCACATTGCCAAATTCCGTTGTTGTAGGAGACTTTAACAAAGACGGCAAGCCAGATATCGCCACATCCAATGGTGGCGGATCTAGTAACGGCATCTCCATTCTGTTGGGGACAGGCACAGGCAGTTTTGGGAGTGCCACTAACTACGGGAGTTACTTCGACTCCCTTGCCTTGGGAGACTTTAACAGCGACGGCAACCTGGATATAGTTGCACCGCAGAGTAGCGGAGGGGAGTTTCCCTCTTACAAAGTAGCCATCCTGTTGGGAACAGGCACAGGTAGCTTTGGCACCGCCACCAACTTTGACACGGGGGCATATCGTCCCTCTTCTGTAGCTGTAAGTGACTTTAACGGGGACAGCAAGCCAGATTTAGCTACGGCAAACACTGCTGGCAATGTATCCATCCTGTTGGGGACGGGTACGGGCAGCTTTGGGGTTGCTACTAACTTTAATGTGGGGACAAATCCGCAGTCTGTCGTCGCGGGAGACTTTAATGCTGACGGCAAGCTAGACCTAGCTACGGCAAACTACGACTCTAACAACGTATCGATCCTGTTGGGGACAGGGACTGGCAGCTTTGGGATTCCTATTAACATTGATGTGGGAACAAAGCCGCAGTCTGTCGTCGCGGGAGACTTTAATGCTGACGGCAAACTAGACCTAGCTACGGCAAACAATCAATCTAACAACGTCTCAATTCTTTTAGGAACAGGGACTGGTAGTTTTGGGGCTGCTACTAACTTTAATGCGGGGACAAGTCCCTATTCTGTTACAGTCGGGGATTTTAACAGCGATAACAAGTCAGACTTAGCTGTAGCAAACAGCGGGACAAATTCTAACAATGCCTCTATTTTACTGGGAGATGGTACGGGCAGTTTTGGCGCGATCGCCAACTTTGGGGCGGGGACAAATCCATATTCCGTTGCTGTTGGGGACTTTAACGCTGACGGCAAAACAGACTTAGCGACAGCGAACTATGGTTCTAACAACGTCTCGGTTTTACTCAACAATACACCGACAGTGAATTTCGGTGCTGCTGCCTACAGCGCTACAGAAGGAAACGCGGATATAGCTGTTAATATTCCCGTTACTGTCAGCAGCAGTCCCGTCAAAGATTTGACAGTTGCGATCGCACTTAACCCCAGCAGTACAGCTACCCAAAATTCAGACTACACTTTTTCACCTGCCACTCTCACATTCAGTGCAGGTACCAACACCCTCACTCAGAATGTTGCTGTCACTGTCAAAGCTGACAATATCCCAGAGAACTCCGAAACAGCGGTGTTCAGCTTTGGTACGATTACTGATGGGATTGCAGGTACAACAAATCAAGCGACACTGACTATTCCGGCTAATGATGCTATAGATTACGCCATTGCTGCCGGTACTGCCAGCATCGCCGAAGGCAACAGCGGCAATACTCCCGTTACTTTTACCGTGACTCGCAGCGGCGGGATTGATGCTGCCAGCAGTGTAAATTATTCAATTGGAGGAACTGCTACAGACAGCAGCGATTACAACAATATCGGCGGCACTTCAGGGGGAACTAGCATTACTGGTACGGTTAATTTTGCGACGGGCGAGACATCGAAAACCATTACTTTAGATGTGTTGGGCGATGCCATAATTGAACCGGATGAAACTATTACTGTTACTCTGTCAAATCCGGTTGCGCCCGGCCCGACTCCGACTATTACGACTGCTGACGCTACAACTACGATCGGTAATGATGACACTGCCGGAGTCACGGTCAATCCTGCCAGCGGATTAGTGACGACAGAAGCAGGCGACAGCGCTACATTTACCGTTAAACTTAACACTCAACCCAGTGCTAATGTTAGCATTGATTTGATCAGTTCCAATCCCGCAGAAGGAACAGTTTCTAGCAATAGTTTAACTTTCACGCCTGCCAACTGGAATGAACTGCAAACAGTAAAGTTGACTGGTGTTGACGACAGCATTGCTGATGGCAGTAAAACTTACAATATTGTCACTGCTGCGACTGTCAGTACCGACACTAATTACAGCAATCTCAATCCCGATGATGTCAGCGCCAGCAACAGCGATAATGAAACTCCTGGAATTACGATTAATCCTACCAGTACGACTGCAACGGAAGGCGTTGCAAATGGAAGTTACAGCGTTCTGTTAAATACTCAACCGACAGCACCTGTTACGATTAACTTAGCTACAGGCAGTCAAATTCAGCCAATTACCGCACTTACTTTTACCGCTAATAATTGGAATGTCGCTCAAAATGTTGCGGTTGCTGCTGTTGATGACAATGCAGTTGAAGGAAATCATACGGGTGCGATCGACCATACAGCTACCAGTACCGATACTAACTATAACAGCATCACGATTTCCCCTGTTAGCGTCGCGATTACTGATAACGACAATACGCCAACCCCAACACCTGCGCTACCGACACCAACACCTGCGCTACCGACACCAACACCTGCCTTACCGACACCAACACCTGCCTTACCGACACCAACACCTGCCTTACCGACACCAACACCTGCGCTACCGACACCAACACCTGCGCTACCGACACCAACACCTGCGCTACCGACACCAACACCTGTGTTACCGACACCAACACCTGTGTTACCGACACCAACACCTGTGTTACCGACACCAACACCTGCGCTACCGACACCAACACCTGTGTTACCGACACCAACACCTGTGTTACCGACACCAATTTCAACACTTGCAAACCCGACGCCCGCAGCAAACGATCCGATTTGGTGCGGTTTAGAAACAGGATTAAATCAGCTTGACAGCATTGTCAACGACCAACTGCGGCAGACTAAATTACCAATATTAGGCAGACTCAGTGATGTTTCTCCAAATTTCGTTGGCGATTTCAAGAACAGTTTAGTCAATGCGGTTAAAAATGCCAGCGACTTGAATTCGAGTCAATTGCAAGCGACTATTCAGAATGCGCTGGGGTCAAATTTTTCGGTTCAAGTCAGCGGTAATTCCAGCCCCGATGACAGCAACTTGCAGATTACTATTGGCAAAAAATACAAGCTAGATAGCGTAAAATTAGCTGACGATTTAGGATTGCCAGGTTTGGGGTTGAAAGTCGAACAACCGCCTAAAAAGATATTCGAGAGTGTTGGGAATTTCTCTCCAGCAGCGCTGCAAAATATTCAGTTAGCCAATTCTGACTCAAATAGCAATTCTGAGTTGCAACTTTCAGGCAAAAGCATCAATAAATTAGAACTGTTAAACTCAGATCAAAATTCATTCAAGACTGCTAGCAATTTTTTGCCTCAATCCCAGGTCGCTCTCCCCGCAAATTCCACGCAGTTCCTAGATCCTAATTTATTAATTGAAGCGCCTCTAATCGACTATGAATTGTCTATAGGTATTGGCGTTAATAAAGATTTTGGCTGCTACATAGATACCGATCGCACCAAAGTCAAAGCCGACCTTAATTTCGGGCTGACTGACAAATTCAAAGCAACAGCAGACCTGGGTTTGCTAGAAGCTGAATTCCAAGACGATAAGTACCAAAACCCTACAGAAGTCAACGGCAATTTTGAAGTTAAACTCAAAGATTTAGATAACCTCGGCGGTGCTGACGACGGCAACCGTTTAACCCTGTCCGAGTTAAATGGCAGCTATCAGTCCAAAGATTTATTTCAGTCTAGCGTAACTGCCAATGCCAATCTCGGACTGCAAGCAAAAACTAGCATTAATGGCGATGCAGCAATTCCCTCCTATAAATTTGATTTGGCAGTAAAGTGGCCGAAAATCAACTATCAAAACGGTGAATTAAAAACTCCATTCAATCTTCTCACATCTGAATTGGTACCCAATACGCCTGGGTTTAATAATTTTAATTCAGCAAACACAACAGGAATATATCTATCATTTGATCCCTCAAATCTTGCAAACAATCCTTTTGCAGGACTTCCTAAACCGACAGTTGATTTCAACAACATTAAACTCGATCTAGGAACATTTGTCAGTAACTTTGCCAAACCAGTTCTCGCTAAAGTAGCTGATATAATCGAACCCTTCCGACCCGTGATTGAATTCTTAAATACAGACACAAAATTACTGTCTAAACTGGACATAGCGGAGCCGTTTGACAAGAATAGAGATGGTCAAGTTACGGTACTAGAATTAGCATCTACACTGTCGGGAGGTTCGCTAGTTACTGACTTTTTGGATGCCGTTGTTGAAATTGACAGTGTTTCTCAGTTGGCAACAGAAATATCCAACACTCCCGGAAATTTGGTGCTCAATATGGGCTCCTACCGTTTGGGGAATATTGATGTTTCCCAGTCAAATGCTAGCCTAAAAAATGCTACTTCATTCTTAATGAATTCAAGTTACGGAATTGACCAGCAGCTTAATTCCATAGCCAGCAATCCCCTGGGAAAGTTTGTCAATGCTTTCCCAAAGATCAAAGGTTTAGAAGCACCAATTTTAAAAGACCCAAATACGGCAATTAATCTGTTGCTAGGTAAAGATATTCCCATCTTGACCTACGATATGCCACCCCTGGAATTTAACTTTGATATTAGCCAAAAATTTCCGATTATTTGGCCACTTACCGTTTCACTACAAGGTAACTTAAGTGGTTCTGCCGATCTAGCTTTTGGCTACGATACTTACGGTCTTAAAGAATGGAAGAAAGACAAATTTTCTGATGATTCCGCTATCAAAGTTTTGGATGGATTTTACGTCAGCGATCGCGCAAATGCTGATGGTACTGGCGAAGATGTTGACGAACTAAAACTTAGTGCCAAGATGGCAGTAGGTGCGGGGTTAGACGTAGAATTCTTATCTGGTTATTTCAATGGTGGAATTGAAGGAATAGTCGGTATTGACTTAGTAGATATTGGCGAAAAAAACGGCACGAGTGATGGTAAAATTCGAGGTTATGAAATTGGTTCTCGCATCAGCAAACCGGAGGAACTTTTTAATGTTTCAGGTCAAATCAATGCTTTCTTAAGTGCTGAGGTTGAGTTGTTTGGGAAAACAATACTCGACGAAAGTTTTGCTACATTTCAGTTAGCTAAGTTTGGTGTAGAGCCTAGTTCGGAACAAGTTGGAACTATTAAGATAGCTAAGTTGGGTGTAGAACCTAGTCCGGAAAAAGTGGGTACTGTTACCAACAGTTACATCACCGGTGCCAAGGTATTCTTTGATGCAAATTTTAACGGCATCCAAGATGAACAGGAACCGTTTACAATTAATAACGTCGATGGCAGCTTTAATTTAGATATCTCTCTCCCAAAATTTGACAAAAATAACAGCGGCGAACTCGAACCAGATGAAGGCAGAATTGTCGTTGCAGACGGCATTAATACTGCAACTTATTTGCCACAGCAAACGCCGCTAACAGCGACACCAGATGCTACTGTTGTGACGCCTTTGACTACTCTGATGGAGAAGATGGTTGCACAAGGTATCAATCCTAATGAAGCAGAGACTAAAGTTAAGGCAGCATTTGGAGTACCGTCAACAATTGATTTGACTGCCTACGATCCGCTACAGGCAATTACTCAAAACGATCCGAACGGTTTGGCGGTTTATGCAGCGCACATTCAGGTACAAAACGTTGTTGTTCTGACGACAATTTTAATTAGCGGGATTTCGGCTAACTCTAAAACCGATATTGCCGATCGCATTATTTCCACTATTGCCAATCAAATTCAATCCGGGGCTGTCGATTTAACCAATCCCGCACAATTACAAAGCATCATTCAGTCTGCTGCCACTCAACTGCAAGCACAAAAAGCGTCCGATCTTGCACCGGAAGTTGCTAAAATTATTGCTGAAGGGAATCAGCGGGTACGGGCGATCGCCTCTAGCAACCTCCCGCTTTCAGATGCAGCTACTAAAATAGCCCAAGTTCAACAGGTAGAACAAGGTGAAGTCGCTAAAGACTTGCAGCAAGTCGCAGCCGGAAATAAGACAATTCAGGAGGCGATCGCAGAAAATACAGGCACATCCTTAGACGCACAAATTCAATCGGCAAACGTCAACAACCCCACAATTCGCAAGAGTATAAACAGTGACTTCACTGCGACTGAACCTTTCCCAGATAGCGGCATAGAATTAGTCAACAATTCCCCCAATCAAAAAATCGGTACTGATGGCGACGATACTCTAGGCGGCGACAGCAGCGATGACGTTTTAAGTGGCAAAAATGGCAATGATTTGATATTTGGTTTTAACGGCAATGACTGGATTAATGCCAATCAAGGCAATGACTTAATCAATGGCGGTTTTGACGACGATACCCTTTACGGCGGCAAGGGAATTGATACCATTACAGGTAGCGATGGTGGCGATATTATCTTTGGAAACCGAGGCGACGATCTGCTAGATGGCAGCACTGACAATGATACTTTGCGCGGAGGCAAGGGAAATGATACTATTATTGGGGGTGACGGCGACGACTTCCTATTCTGTGAAGATGGAGATGACACTTTGATCGGAGGGAATGGGAGCGATCGCTTCTTGCTATCTCCCAATTCTGGTATCGATATTATCTGGGATTTTCAAGACGGAAAAGATTTGCTTTATCTAGGCAACAATCTTACTTTCTCGCAACTGTCCCTTACTCAAGAAAACAGTACAACTTTCATCCGTTCGTCAGTAAACGGAGAAATTTTAGCTGCTCTGAATGGGGTGAGTGCGAGTCTAATTAATGTCGCCGATTTTGGCTGAAGCTAATGGCAAGTAGTCGCACATTACTCGGGTTTATGTGCGACTCTCAGAGATTGGGGGTAATACTTTAGATGCAGAAATTAGAGCTACTTACCAGGAATCGTTATAAATTACACCAAGTCTCCGGAACAAAGCTACACTTAGGCGCAGACATATTCAGTACAACTATATCTATATTGCCACTGCGTTTACAAATAAAAATGGCTATAGTTATACTTACTGATTTTGGCAAATTTCGGGGTATTGAATCCGGCTCAATTGCCGCTCAATACCCTGTTGCTGCTAAATGCGAAGCGCGTTATAGCGAGTGGATCTCGGAGGAATTATGATGAACCTAAATTTAGATACTATTTTCTCATCGCTGATGAACCCGGCACTGAACGAGTTTCAGGCTTGGGCTTTGCAAAACCCGGAAGAAAGTCTTAGCAAAACGCTGCTGCCACCGATCGCCCTGATTGAGGGTTTGATTGCCAACCAACCCACGTATTTGCAAGTAAAACGGCTGGCTTTCGGAGCCAATTTTTGCTGCGCGGGGCAAGTCGTGATGTCCGAGTTTGCAACGCTGGAAAAAGCACTCACATCGCCCCAGGCGCGCGGATGGCGGCTGGGTACTATTGTACTCGATCCCGATCGCGCGCCCAACCAAGATGTCGGCGGTAGGAACCTTTTCCTGCTGTCTCTGTCCGATCGCGAAACTGACAGTAGCAGCCACCATGCGGCATTCAGAAGCTGTATGCAGAAGTATCTCTTCAACAGTGCCACAACCGATCGCCAGGGAGACGAAATCGCCCGACGGTTGCTCGCGAGGCTAGCAGCAGATTATACCGAGATGCCGCACGGTACGGGGGGAGCGTTTTTTACCGATGTCAAGCGCGGTTGGAAGAGATTTTTAGTCCGGTACCTGCACTACGTCATCTTTGGGATCGACCCAAACGACGAGGAGTCGATCGGGCTCCTCACCGATTTACATTACACCCGCCAAAGCCCGCTGCACTACTTCGCCGTCGTCGGCAGCCTTTTGCAAAGCCTGAACCTGTTTGAACATGGAGATTTATCAGCTTTAATCGAGCGCGCAGCGACTATCTATGAGAATTCCCCAGCTTTAGCCGACTTCCAAGAGGAGAGCTCGGAAAACAACGGCATGACCAAGCGGGAATTGGCAAAGCTGATGACATCGATTATGGGGATAGCGGGACTGCAAGGCCCCCTGCAGCTAGGCTACACGGCAATGGGATATCAGCCTCTCCCCGCCTATAAAGGACAGCAGACGGCGGAAATTAACCCGACTGATTTTTGGGATCGGCTCGATTTGGACGATCGCCAGTCGATCGAGCTGTTCCTCCTGGAATGCGCGCGCCTCGGGGCCCCCGTCATTGCCACGCACCGAGTCGCGACAGAGCCCTTCACCGCAACCGTAGCGGGCAAAGAGCGCACTTTCCCCGCAGGAACCAAGGTACTGATACCGCTCAGTCTGGGGCTGCTAGACGGGAGTTTCTGGGGCTCTACGGTATACGAATTCAACCCTAAGCGGGAGAATTTGTGCCCTTTTCATATGGGTTTTCATTCGGTGGGCGATCGTAGCGCGGGACGGATTTGCCCCGGTAAAGACATCGCACTCAAGATGCTCGTGGATGTCGTGAGTACGGTAGGCAAAGTCCGCCGATCCTCTGAGCCTAACTTGCGGCGGTAATCAATCCAAAAGCTCGGTTTGTAGTGAGGACTTTAGTCCTCATCCACAGCATAAATTAACTCGCAAAAATCCGTTCGTAGGCAACTCTGGACACCGCACCGTGCCGTTTCCCTAGCCCAAAATAATTCCCCGCCCTCGATCGGAGAGGTAACCATAGTCCGATTGATTGTAGGGAAACGGGACGGCGTCATCTCCTGACTGTGGGTAATATCAATTGCGATACCACCGGATGTGGTATTACAACTATTTTGATGATAAATAATACCATATTAATCAAAAAAAAGCAACTAAAAGAAATCGCGAATTGGATGAAAGTAGAACATCCAGCCGAGTTACCCGAAGTCCTGCAAGGTATCTTTTTTATGGACGGGAATGTTTTACCAGACGATTGTTTGACGATGTACAGTTCAGACTGGAATAATGACCAACTGACGTTATTGCTGCGCGTTTTTGACCCTGTTATCTGGACATTTCATTCATCAATGAAGGGACGGATGTTAGTAGACCTCTTGCAAAAATAAATAGGACGGGCTCTTCGGCCCATCCCACAAGAAAACATAACTCTTGTGGAATGGGCCGAAGAGCCCGTCCCATCAATTAATGAAAAGGATTTTTGCAAGAGGTCTAGTTTATTGAGTCAAATTTTCTCGCTTCACTTACTTGTTCCGATTCTCGGATGCAACTTTGCAGCATAGGCACATCACACCAATAGTGTTTGGATGGTCTGTGCTGCAGCATTCGTCACAATTTAAGGATGTGTGGCAGCTGGGGGGGTGACAAAGAGGCCTAAAAAATAGACCCAATCAGGGTTATAGCCCGTATACCCTGCTGATAAAAACGACGTTTATTAGGAGTTAGTTTCATTAATTATTGAACGAGTTCAGAATGTTGCTCGAAATAATTTACCCACTGTTCTGCATCTTGACCAATGCCAAATGTACTTCGTCTCCGGTATTTTTGACGCTTGTCTTTGCGGCGAGAGATATATTTTTGTACCTGCTTTTTCTGAATTTCGGTTCCATGAAATATTGCACAACTGTAGACGCTCGCCATCAACAGAATCATTTTAATGAGTCGCTCACCTCTTAAACCAGTTCCTTCTATATTGTAGCCCCCAGTCTTACAATCTCGCAACATTTCTTCAATTCCCATCCGTTGTTTGTAGGCGGCTATCGCCGGCGGTAAATTGCCTAGATTAGTTAGGATAAACCAAGCTTCATCAACAGTCCACCCTTGGTAGTTATGTTTCCATTTGTAGGCGACATCAAATCCCGCGATCGGTTTAGTCTTTCTGACTTTTATTCCTTGAAAGTACACACAGGTTCCTGGCATAATTCCTAACCGATCTAACCTGATCCCAATCATATTTTCGGTTTCGATACAATGATTTCGTTTGAGTCGTAAGCAAAAATACACATTCTGCTCCCTCAACCAGGAAGCCAAATCTACTGAACAAAATTCACGCATCTGGCAGCACAATGATTTTGTAATCTTTGAATAAGGGTAAAATCGCTGAAAGGGCTGCGCTCTGTTCATCGACATTACTGCTGCCTCGTTTTGGTAACAGTGACCAAGATAAAGGAATTGCTCTTTTCTCCCAAATCAGACTAACCATAAACAGATTGATACAGCCCCATTGACGTAGGATCGATCGCTAAAGATAGCTTCTGTCCCCCTTGGCAGTAAGTTGTTAACCAATAGCTAATTACAGGAAACCACAGATAAGTTATGGTGAGCTGGGGTAAGTCCAGAAATCTTATTCCGCTTGCGGCGGCGACCTTCAGTAGTAAGGTTGCTAAAATTGCTCAAGGTTCAGATCGATTGCCACAAGCATTTGCTACCGCTCTAGTTGATAAAATATCTAGGATCTGCGGTTAGTCGCATTGAACAAACTTCTTCAGGAATCCAAGTCTTGTGCCAATCAGGACAGCAATACACTGGAGACTCCGTAAGTAGTTAGACAAAATTAATTACACAAATACATAGTACAATGATATTCCAGGCAAAATTATGAGTTAATTACAGTTTCATATGATGTTTATCAGGGAAATAAATCCTCTTTCGTCTAAATTACTACAGCGAATTCATCGCCAAAGCCGACATCATCAGGTACGCCAAAGAGCACATTGCCTCATCTTAGCTTCGCAAGGAGTAAAAAAAGGGGCTCTACCGAACCTAGTATGTAAAAAAGTTAATAAATTTTATAAAAATTGGCTATAAAATCTAAAAATTAGGCGCT
>NZ_JAUBTO010000183.1:0-13369 GCF_036702495.1 Microcoleus sp. C2D2
CGTCCAAAAAGGACGGGCGGGACGCCCATCCCACAATAACAATTAAAATTGTAAGTTATTTAATTCGCGATGCTAAGGAAGTTTCGAGGTTACGGTTGCATCCCAATCACCGCGCTTGTTTTGGGGAGTCGCCCGATTTTTGAGGCGGCGGGTAAAAATGTGGTGGAACTGCGTGAAATGGTAAGGTGTTCCACAGAAGATGCGATCGACCTAGCGCCTAAAATAAGCAGCGGCTACTAACCTCGATCGCTCGCGGATAACCTTGTTTTTGTAAGTATGAAGTTCAAGACCGTAAAACAAGTTATATCCTGGAAAAATTTTATACTAGATAGTGAAATATATGATTGATCGCATCTTAATGCTGACTGGGTTGAATATCTCGACAAAAGAGACGAAAAAAATATAATCACGTACAAATTTATAGTAACTTATGGTTTACATTGTTTTACTAAAGATTCTGATAATATTTCTATCGAAGAATCACAGTTATTAATGTACAATGGGCCGAGAGAGTCCAGAACATTTAATTTTGAGAGATACCAACTCTCAAAGCAATTACCGAGTATTGTCAAGTCATTGGGAGAGAAGGAAACGTTAGTTTGTCACGCTGGGTATGGAAAATTTGCCATCGTTAAAGTTTTGGATTCAAACGGTATAGAGGTTGAGTATTTCGTTGCTTTTGCCGCATTTAGAGAAAGTAAAAGGCTGAGATTACACATACACAGTGCTTATCCTATATACGAAGGCATAGGTAAAGTAAAGAAAGTGGGCTTTTTCGTCATAGCCAAAAATTTATTGCAGAATAAGGAATTACCGAAGCCCTAAAATAACAAAGGCTCCTTAAGGAGCCTTCGCCAAAATATAAATTTTGGTATTCAGAACGTCTTTACCGGAATTCCTCGACCCTCGTGGGTAACGGGATGTCATGATTAGATCATGTCTGCTGCATCCATAGGTCTAATATAATTCATGGTTTGGATCTGTGTCAAGTTTTACTCAAGCAAAGTATTAAAGTTTTCCAGTGTGGGCGATTTGCGGTACAGTACGCTTTCTAGTTCTGGATTGCCGCAGTTTTGTCGTGAAAGTCGATCGTACATATGACCTTTCTGGCGGCTGAGGAGATTTTAGACTAACGAGAGGTCAGGGATAGGGTGGGTGGTGCGATCGATCGCGCAAACGCGCGTTAAGTTGTTTAATCCGCGCACTCAACAATGATCGCAATATTTTGCTGCGAGTGAAGACGCTTAAACCCCACATTTGAATGAATATTAACCTGCTTGTACCAAAGAACGAACTGTTAAGATTTCATCAGGGCGGAGAACTTCTACAGTAGAGATTGGAACGGCTATGACTGTCATAGACTCACCAACAGCATTAAATACTTCCAACAGACAGCCCTCTTCACCACCACTAGGATGAGAAACAAAATCAACCAGTGTTGCAATATCTCCTGCTTTGAGTTGATATTCTGGTAAGTCACGGGTTAAAGCAACTTCCTGATATAGCTCTAGGGTCATGTCAATTCTCCTTACATTCACAGAACTTGATGAATGCTCTCAACAATCTGCTCAATAAAGTCTACTGCATCCCCAACAAGCACCTCATCAATATTCCATCTATTTCCGATGTTAAAAGTTGGATCTATATCAGCTTCATGAGCAATCTTATTTCTCCGATCAACTATCGAATTGAGTTGTTGCTTAATATCTTTTGCTGGTCTGCTTATCTTATTAGCCACCTCATCCCACAACTTTTTGTCTGAAATATATCTGATTGCATCAGCAATTTTGTCTGCCTGCTGGAAGCTATCATATCCCAGACGTTCCCTAATCTCATCCTCCAACCCAGAGGCATTATTCAGCCTGTTCACAACGCTACTTGATATTGCAGGGATTAAGGCTGCAACTGTATAAGATTGTTGGAGAAAAGCATAACCGTGAGTTTGTTCAATTTCAGTTTCAAGCCATGAGGCAATATCAATCGCCGCTAAGCGCTCCTGACGAGCGCCACCCAACGACACTTTAAAACGTGAGAATGCTGACTTAGTAGTATTTGCTGAAGGCGTTGGTTCAGAACGTTGTCCTCGATGAATTTCTAACATACCTAATGTCACAACCTCATGCACGTAATAATCCAACGCGCTCACTGCAAGAACTAGCGCGGCTCGTAGCATATCTGACACATCTAGCGCACCAGTAGCTTGAGCTTTAACGGAATTATGAAGGGCAATTAGGTCTCGGACGCGACTAATGCTAATACGAAATTGGTCAAGCGCTGACTGCATATACGGAGCTTTCTGAACTTAATGCAATGATTTTATCTGCCAAGTCTGAAAAAGTTTGTCTAAACTCTTCCTGCTTCTTCTGGTTGTGCTCCAAGACAATCCCTGTTTGTCCCAATTGCTGAGGCGTTAAAGCATAAACTGGTGTTCGATGTTCTTGAGACAGAGCAATCAGACTGTTAAAGTTTGAAATCTTCGCAAGGGAGAGGCTATCTTTAAGTCCCAGCTCCCGGTAAGTCTGGTCTGGCAGCATCATATTGCTTTGGCGTAGGGTTGGAATCAATTTGTCAGAAACAGTTTTCTCAATCTTCTCAATCCAGGTTTGGAAAGCAGCAGTTTCTTTGCCTCGAATGATTCGATAGTTCTGAACAATTGTCCCTAAAAAACGTAGAGTAATGTCAGGAAACGGATAATTTGCTTCTTTCAGGATTTGGAGTGAGCTTGCCAACTTTGCCCAGGCATACCATCTTGGCAAGACTTTAGCCAAAGATTCGATTGCCATCACTGAGAAAAAGTCAGCAGTAGTAGGCACTAAAAAAAAGTCACTTATCATCAGCAGATTCTGATTAATTGAACCTAAGCTTGGACTCATATCAATCAGCATATAATCTGCTTTAAACTTGGTCGCTGTCTTTTCAAGCAAATCATTGATAGAACCTGGTAAATTCTTCAGAGTTTGAAGTGAGCCACTTAATTCTTGAGCAATACCTAGCGTCACTTCATACTCAGTCAAATTAATATGACCAGGTAGAAGGAATAAATCATCCCGACCTTGTATTGGGATACAATCCACAGCTTCAATTGCTCTTGGTTGTGACTCAAAAGCGGGAGCCAGTCCTGTCTTTATATTTGACGTTGTATTGTAGATTTCTTGAATTCTTGCCTCATCATCCTCAGTTTCTTCTTCCAGAACCTGGCGAGTGAGGTTACATTGTGGATCGGTATCCACAAGAATCACTCTTTTTCCTTTGTCAGCAAGCATCCAGCCTAGATTAAACGTAGTTGTGGTCTTACTATCCCCGCCCTTGTGGTTGAATAGGGCAATTTTCTGAACCATTGTATCAAGCCTTTTTGTAAATGTCGCGATCGCTGGTCATCCCAAACAGAACCCTGAAAGCGAAGAATTATTTCGCCTTTAACCATAAGTATAACTTGGATCCTTCAGGCTGGAGTCTTGTACCCAAAAAAACTAAGTTTCCACCCAACAATTTGAAAGTAGCTTCCATACACTTAAGCAGAGCAAGCTAAATAAGCATTAACCCGCAAATGCGGAATCAACTACTCAGATAATCCGAAATTACGGCATAATTTGTGTCTAGTCAAGTTATACTCAAGAGAATTATCAAAATTTTCCCGATCGGTTGGTCGTAGTGCCCTACTACCTTAAAACCCAATTTTAAGGACTGAAATCCTTACTACAAACCTCAGCTTGTCAAATATTTTAACCACAAAGAAACCCGATCGCACTTGGAGCCCTCCCCCCGTGCACACCGGGTTTCTCGATCAGTGAAAACTAAACTAAACTCACGTTGTCTTCTTCTTAGTCGCAGTCGCAGTCGCAGCCTTCTTAGTCGTGGTTTTCTTCGCCGCAGTCGCCGTCTTCTTAGCAGTAGTTTTCTTCGCCGCAGTCTTCTCAGTTGCAGTCTCCGACTTCGCCGCCGCAGTCTTAGTAGACTTCTTCGACTTGCTGCTAGATTTACAGCCTCCCGCTGCTTCCTTGGTTGCTAACAATTCCAGTGCTCTTTGCAAGGTGAAATTCTCCACAGATTCATCCTTCGACAAAATTATGAATTCTGGCGAGGATCGCCAGAGGGAGGATGCCACCCTGCCCTAATCCATAAACGACGAGCTCTGATAATCGCTCCTTCATTATGATATAGATCGTTAAGGTCTAATCGATCGCAGGTTCCCCTACCTGTTGGAGTAATACCCATTATTTCTAAACCATCCGCCGACCAGTTAAAATGCTCAGACCATTGCTGTTGACGGGGGTTAAACAAAGTTACTTCTTGTTCTGTTTCTGGGTCAGTACCAGTAACAAAATTATAGCGATTATTATTACAGCGATGACAAGCTAAAGCTAAGTTTTCAAGCTCATCGCTACCACCAATCGATCGAGGTAAAATATGATCTATCGTAAATAGAGTAGAGCTACTTTCTTCCGCTGAATGGCAATATTCACAAAGAAAATTAGCTCTACTTCTTACTAAGTTTCTAGTAGCGCGGTTTACGGACATGAGGCTGCTATAACTTTAGCGTTGATTAAGGTAAAAATCCGATCTAGTTCTAGTAAGCTTGCTAATTCTACAACCTCTTCTGAAGTTAAAAGATTAGCCTTTTTTCTGTCGGCCAGTTCTTCTAATCGGGCTTGCAGGTTTTCCGTAAATTTGAATAAGTAAAGATTTCTGACTTTCTCAATCGAAATCTCACGATCGATCCAGTAGGAAGGTTGTACCATAAGTTCAGCTATCATGGTGATTCCATTACTCTAATTACTACATGGATAGTTTTGATTATATCATGAGAACGAAAGGATTACTTTAGAAAGAGCCGACCTACTTACGCACGGCGCGATCGCAGAAACCGAGTTTTTTACCGAATCTGTCTGCTAAAACAAATTATTGCAAAAAACCCTGTTTCTGACCGTACAGTGCGTAAATCCTGCTAACTTGACTTAGTTGTTTTCTTGGCTGTTGTCGCAGTCGCAGCCTTCTTAGTCGTGGTTTTCTTCGCCGCAGTCTCCGTCTTTTTAGCAGTGGTTTTCTTCGCTGCAGTCTTCTTCGTTGCAGTTTCCGATTTCTCCGCAGTTGTCTTAGTTGACTTCTTGGATTTGCTGCTAGTTTTTGGGCCCGCTGCTTCCTTGGTTGCTAACAATTCCAGTGCTCTTTGCAAGGTGAAATTCTCCACAGATTCATCCTTCGACAAAGAAGCATTGATATCGCCGTGTTTCACGTAGGGGCCGTAGCGGCCATCGTAAACATTGATCGATTCTCCCGACTCTGGATGCGCGCCCAATTCCTTCAAAGGTGTGGCTGATTTGCTGCGGCCGCGGGCGGCTTTCGGCTGCGATAATAACTCTAAAGCCCGATCGAGCGTTATCGTCAAAACATCATCCGGCGGTTTGATCGATCGATAATCTTTCCCCACCTTACCCTGGTCATGCACCACATAAGGCCCGTACATCCCCAAATTAGCTTGCACCTTCGCCCCCGTCTCCGGGTGAGTACCCAACAAGCGAGGTAAAGTCAACAAACTCACCGCCATATCCAGCGTCACGCTATCCTTATCCGTACCCTTCGGTAAAGAAGCCCGCTTCGGTTTCTTGTTCGTTTCCGAAACATCCCCTAACTGAACGTATGGCCCATAACTGCCAATCAGCACATAAATCGGTTCCCCGGTTTCCGGGTGGAGTCCCAATTTTTCCGGGCCTTCGGTTTTTTGCTTTAACAGAAACTCCACTTGTTCCGGGTCTAAATCAGCCGGCGTCAAATCTTGGGGAATCGATGCTTTTACGACGCCTTCTTCGCTTTCCGATTCCAGGTATGCGCCGAATTTGCCGATGCAGACTTTAGCAGAAATATTCTCCAATACCACAGTTCGGGCAACTTTCGCGTCAATCTGGCTTTCCTGTTCTTTGACTTGGGTTGCGAGTCCGGTTTCCCCTGTATAAAACTTTTGCAAATACGGCAGCCATTTCGCCTCGCCGGTAGCAATTTCATCCAGGGTTTGTTCCATTCGGGAAGTAAAACCCGTGTCTACTAAATCGGGAAAATGTGTTTCCAATAAAGTAGTGACGGCGAAAGCGGTGAAAGTCGGAATTAGGGCGTTAGCTATTAATTTGGCATATCCCCGATCGACAATTGTACCGATAATACTCGCGTAGGTACTCGGACGGCCCACACCTTCGCTTTCGAGCATTTTGACCAGAGAAGCTTCCGTGTAGCGGGCGGGAGGTTGAGTTTCGTGCCCGATCGCCTCTAACTCCTTACAATTAGGTTTATCCCCCACCTTCAGCGCCGGCAAAATCACCTCTTGGTCTTCCAACGCCGCATCTGGGTCGTCGGAACCTTCCACGTAGGCCCGCAAAAAGCCTGGAAAATCAATGCGTTTGCCGCTGGAACGGAAACCGGCATCTTCTACCTGAGTTAATACCGTGACGTGAGTTTGGCGGGAATCGGCCATTTGAGAAGCGACAGTCCGCTTCCAAATCAAATCGTAAAGGCGGAAATCAATCCCATCCAATCCCGTTTGCTGCGGAGTCCGAAAAGTGCTGCCGGCGGGACGGATAGCTTCGTGGGCTTCCTGGGCGCCTTTGCTTTTGGTAGTGTATTTGCGCGGTTGGGGGCTGAGGTATTCGCTGCCGTAAAGTTCTTGCACGCAACTGCGCGCCGCTGCGATCGCCTGTTCGGACAAATGCACCGAATCCGTCCGCATATAGGTGATAAAACCGCGTTCGTAGAGACTTTGGGCAATGCGCATGGTTTCCCGCGCACCCAGCCGCAGCTTGCGGTTAGCTTCCTGCTGCAAAGTCGAGGTCGTAAACGGCGGCGATGGTTTGCGGGTGACTGGCCGTTCTTCGAGATTGGTGACAGTCCAAGGTTTGTTTTGAATGCGTGAGAGTAAAGCCCGCGCCTGTTCTTCGTTCAGCAAAAGTACGCGGCGGCCGGAGATAATTTGCCCGGTATTTTCATCAAAATCGCTGCCGTTTGCAACTTTGACTTTGCCGACTGTC
The DNA here is from genome assembly GCF_036702495.1 of Microcoleus sp. C2D2. Taxonomy (NCBI): domain Bacteria; kingdom Bacillati; phylum Cyanobacteriota; class Cyanophyceae; order Oscillatoriales; family Microcoleaceae; genus Microcoleus; species Microcoleus sp. C2D2. The sequence continues at coordinate 7,014 of NZ_JAUBTO010000183.1, forward strand.
ACGAGTTTGGCATCAAAGGCACCCCCCTGTCCCCCCTTAGCAAGGGGAGTAGGGGGGGTTAAAACAGCCTTTAAATCCCAGTAACTACCTTGGCGGAAAGCGCGGCGTTCCCGTTCCCGGCGCACCAAAAGCCTGACTGCGACTGACTGTACTCGGCCCGCGGACAAACCCCAAGCGATTTTTTTCCACAGTAGCGGAGAGAGTGTGTAACCGACGAGTCGATCGAGAATTCGGCGAGTTTCTTGGGCTTGTACAACTCGATTGTCGATATCGCGGCAGTGAGTTAAGGCGTCGCGGATAGCTTCGCGGGTGATTTCGTGAAACACCATCCGCTTGATGGGAACTTTGGGTTTGAGGATTTGCAGCAAATGCCAGGAAATGCTTTCGCCTTCCCGGTCTTCGTCAGTGGCTAGAATCAGTTCTGTGGCGTCTTTGAGGGCGTCTTTGAGTTCTTTAACAATTTTCTTTTTATCTTTCGGGATGACGTAGAGGGGTTCAAAGTCTGCCTCCACGTTTACGCCGAGTTGCGCCCATTTTTCTCCTTTAACGGCTTCTGGTATTTCTTCGGCGGAGGATGGTAGGTCGCGGACATGGCCCATCGATGCCTCTACACGGTAGGTGGAGGGCAGGAAGTTGCGGATGGTGCGGGCTTTTGTCGGAGATTCGACGATGACTAAGGTTGACATGGCATCTTTTAAATATGGATGGCAGCGCAGCTAGAGGGTCTAAATTACAGAGTGTAGGTCAGATGTCAAGGTTTCTTTCAACTTTGGGCGATTATTTTCAAACTACCTTAATTTTTAAGTTACTGCCGATCGGGTGGCAGGTGACAAGCTGATGGGATTTTACTGCTTTCGGGCCAGAGGCTGCGAATCGCCTCTATACAAGATGCACTCCTTGGATGACCTGACTTTAGCAGAATTGTCGCTAACTGGATGTTGAGACTGCTGGATGCCGGCTGATGGTTCCTCAATCTGGTTGTAACTTGAAGCTTATGTCCGGCTTGGGGCGATCGATTTTAGATTTTAGATTTTAGATTTTAGATTTTAGATTGGGAAAGATTTACTGAGTAGAGGTTTGGGACTATCGATTTTAGATTTTAGATTTTAGATTTTAGATTGGGAAGGATTGACTGAGTAGAGGTTTGGGACTATCGATTTTAGATTTTAGAGTTTAGATTTTAGATTGGGAAAGATTGACTGAGAAGAGGTTTCGGACTTTGGTACAGTACTCTGTGCAGTATAAGCGGGGCCATCGGAAAAAAAGCAATCACAGGGGATTAAAATTACTTGAGCGATCGATCGATTCTCTGAACAATGCTATGACATTTGAATTTGACCATCTTTTCATCCTTACTGATATTGGTGCTTCGGAAGCTAATCGTTTATCCTCATTCGGTTTAGTTGAGGGTGCATCTCGCATTCATTACGGACAAGGTACAGCCAATCGCTGTTTCTTTTTCCATAACGCAATGTTGGAATTGTTATGGATTCACGATCCAGAAGAGGCGAAGTCTGAACCAATCCATCTGACTCGTCTTTGGGAGCGATCGACAAATCGGAATAATGGTGCGTGTCCATTTGGCATCTGTTTGCGTCCAGCCAAAGGTTCTGAGGACACCGTTGCATTTTCTAGTTGGGCATATCGTCCACCTTATTTACCTGAAACGAGGAGTATCGCGGTGGCAACAAATAGTGATGTGTTGACTGAGCCGATGCTTTTCCAAATTTCCTTTGCTCAACGTCCAGATCGATACCCGGCCCAGAAGTCACAGCCTTTGGAGCATGGTGTTGGTTTACGCGAAATTACTCGTGTAGAATTAGTCAGTCCTGCTGCCAATAATCCGTCACCTGAACTTCAAGCAGTGCTTGAGACAAATCAGGTAAAGTTACGGATAGGAACCGAGTATTTTGTGGAGCTGGGTTTTGATGGAGAAGTGCAGGGACAACAGGTAGATTTTCGACCTGGATTGCCGCTTATTATCAGTTGGTAATCTAAGCTGTAGGAATCATACCCGTAAGCTGCCGAAACTGTTTGCTTAAATGGCTGTGGCTATTGAATCCACACCAATCAGCCAATTTCTATAATCGATCGCTCTTTTTGTTTTAACAACTGCTTCGCCTATCAATATCCGCTGTTGCAGCAAATATTCATAAGGAGCCGTGCCGATCGCCTCTTTGAACAGATGATCTCAAATAAAATTTACTCATGCCTAGCAATGGGGCTAAGCTTGCAAGTTGGATGTCTTGAGTTATAGCAATCCTAAATGATTATACTCGTTACCAGGCTCTGCCTGGTAACGCATATCCGGAGGCTCTGCCTCCATAGTCTGGGCCGAGGCAGAGCCTCTGGACATCGGTTCCCAGGCAGAGCTTGGGAACCAGTTAACCAGTTATTGAAACTGATTTAGGATTGCTATAGATATTTGTTGATGTATAGCATTTATCAGCTTTGTCGGGCAAGAACCAATATAAATAATCAGCTTTAAAATTATATTTAACTTTACCTATTGGTTGACTACAAAAGCTGTAATCTTGTTTTTATGACGCGTTTTTAGATTAATTATAGTTTCATCTTGATATCGTTTCCGGTTGCATCACAATAATAAAATCGAGTCAACAGTTAACACTCAACCATTGAGTTTTTCCACCCCTACTTCTACAGTCAACAGTCAACAGTCAACAGTCAACAGTCAACAATCATTTTTTTTTAGTTTTTTTTAAACTCGTCGGTCTCCTGAGCTTTTTCGTTACTCACAGGATTTGGGTTCTTTAAATTGGTTTTCATGCGATAGTGTAAATGCTTGTGTAATGTTTGATATTTGACTGATACTTGATAGTTATCTTCTACCCATTTCCCAATTTCTTTATAAGTCTTAAACTCACAGGATTCTTCACTTAATTTTTCTGAAATTCCTGCTATTACCTCTGAGGGAATTACTCGAGGTCTACCAGTTGGTGGCCGTATTTTTAACAGTTCTGGCAGACCGCCAGCCATATATTGTTTTAACCATCTATGTACAGTAATTCTATGTACACCTAAACGTTCAGCTACATCTGTAAGGCTTTGAAGCGCTCCAGATTTTAACCAATAAAGTGCCTGAATTTTTTGTCGATTAGGTAGAGTTCGCTGCTGCGAGAGAATTATTTTTAACTCGTCTGCTGTTAACTCAATTCTTTCTTGGTAGTTTACTTTTATAAAAAATTCCTCAAACTTTCAGCTTTATTGTAGCAGATTTTTGGGGAAATGATACGATCGACTAAATTTCCCTTTTCAGTAAGGTCAGCCTGCCGCTTAAAGACTAGCAACGTAATATCATCAAACACTTTCTGCTGACCGATATGTTGCCGTACATCTACAATCACCGCCTCCTTAACTTCAGCAGCAGACTTGTGCCAATTTTGACTGATGACTTCACACAGTTGCTTAAGTCCATACTGCTTTTTGCCGATGTTATAGGCTTCTGGAATGCCATCAGTATATAGCACCACGCCATCTCCAGGTTCTAGCTCGATCGGGATGTGACTGATGAAGCGTGCGATATCATCATCTAAAGCGATCGGCAAACCTAAATCCATCGTGTCGATGCGCTCAACCTCTCCATTTTTTCGCACCACTAGCGTTTCTTCATGTTGACCGCTGATGCTGATGAGTCCTTCGGAGTAGCTCAAAATCGCCAGCGTCAGACTTTTCTCAGAATTCATGCGCTGCACGTTTTTGTAGAGGGTACGGTTGAGTACATCCAGGAATCGAACGGGGTCTAGTTCGCGAATCTCTTGCAGAGTGCGAACTGAGGTTTGCGCCATCAGCATCAGAATGCCGCTTTCCAGGCCATGTCCGGTGACATCACCGATAGCCAGTGTGACAACACCATCGATCTGTAGCACGTCGTAGTAGTCACCTCCTACTTCATCGGCGGGTTCCATGTATGCGGCGATATCTAGTCCGTCAATTTCCAGTTCATCAGGGTTAGGTAAAATCATTTGCTGGATCTGACGCGCCACATTCACTTCTGCACCTAAGCGGAGGTTGTCTACTTTGAGTTTTTCGTTGAGGGCAATGATTTCCTGATTAGCATTAGCGAGTTCTGCTGTTCGTTCTTGAACTTTGGCTTCGAGGGTTTCAAAAGATTCTTGGAGTTGCCTCGCCATGCTGTTGAAGGATCGTGCCAGCAAACCGATTTCGTCTTGCGATCGCATCTTAACACGGATGTCTAAGTGACCCGCCGTAAACTCGGCAACGGCTTGGGTGAGGTAAATCACAGGCTTTGTTAATAGTTGTGCGATCGCAACAGCGATGATAGTTACAATTGTGGCGATGATTGCTAATAAAAGAAGTGCATCCTGTATTTGTTTTTCTACAGGTGCTAGGGCAACGGCAATGGGCTGTGCGAAGATGACTGACCAAGGTTTATATTGCAGGTGGGCGATCGCTAAAAGGCTCAACTCATTATTACCCGTAGCTGCCAATCGTGTGGTTAGATAAGGCTGTTTAGTGTCTAATGCTTGCTTGAGGTCGGGCAAATTGATTGCAAGTTCTTTCGTTAAAGTCTTAGGCAAACGCCCTTCGCGTTGCAGTTTCGCTACAACATTGGGTGACAAAGGCACAATCGATTTGAAAAGAAGTTCAGGTTTAGTGCTATGTGCCAGATGGATATAGCGATCGTCTAAAAGAACTGCTAACGATTTCGCACCTGCGCGTTCAGTTTTCCGAGTCACCAACTGCTGGACAGATGTGGCATTGTATGTCACCCGCAATACACCCAATATATTTCCCCTCGCATCGCGAACAGGACTGCTAAAGAAGAGCGTAACGAGGTTGGGAATTGTCGGCGATTGTCTAATACTAGAAACAAAAGATAGTTGAGTTTTGAGCGGTTCTTGGAAGTAATCTTGACCGGATTCATCTCGTCCAACATCCGGTGTATTCGTATCGAGTACATTCCGTCCCTTTAAGTTGAGCAAGGCATAGGAGATAATATTAAGCATATCTTTGCGACTGAGCCTGGTTAAGGTTTCAGTCGCTAACATCTCTTGGGGACTACCATTTCGCCGTTCTGGAGGTAGGTCCAGATAGGCAGCCAAACCTGGTAAAATCGCTTCTGGGCGCACGGCATTGAGATTCGCATCGATAAACCCATCTATTCTGTTAGCGGTTGCGTTAGCCTCTGCTGATAGGGCTTGTCGTGCGTTGTCGGTCAATGCCTTTTGAGTTGTCTGCTTGTTAATAAATGCTAGCAACAGCAACGGAATCAGAGCAACGACGAGAAACGACACGATTAACTTTGTACGAATGCTGTTGAAAAAGGAGCGCTTCATGGTTTCCGGCTAGGAGGGGGGGGTTAAGAAAGAAGAATTGAACAAGGTTTCTAGATTGGGAAGGCGCGTCACATTGCCAGCGCGAATAAAAAAGTCCGCATATTTCTTGGCGGTTTTGAAGATATAATTAGGACTGTCTGATTGAAAGAACTTTTGATTTTCTGCAAAGTCAGTGAGGTTTATTCCCTCTAAAGAGATTGTATTGCTGGGAATATTCAACGCTTTGCTCGCGATCGCGTTTCCTTCGGGAATATTTGCTTCCCAATATGACAAGCCTTGAAGCCAGCCTCGCACAAAGGCGCGAATATCTTCGGGGCGATCGCGTATCACCTCACCCCGAAACGCGATCGCATCCAAAATTAAGCCTGGGGTTTGCTTGCTGGTAAACAGGATATGTGCGCCTAATTTTAATGCTTCAGAAAGATACGGTTCCCAAGTGTGTCCTGCTTGGATAGCATTGTTTTGTAAGCGCTGGGGAACTTCTAAAGCATCGACTTTAACTAGCCTAACATCATCGCTCGTCAGTTGAGAGGTTTTCAACATCTCAGTAACGAAGACTTCGCTAAAGCTGCCGAGATTTGCACCAAGCTTTTTTCCTTTCAAGTTAAGAATTGTTTTAATGTCCGATTGCGCGACTACCACATCTGCACCAGTCGATTCATCCACAACCATCACAGCTTGCATATCAGGATTTGTGGCACTCAATATTATAAAATCGCCCAAAGTCAATCCGATCCCATCATACTTCCCTGCACTGAAATCCGCGTCTTGCAATTGTGAGTAGTCTACATAGCTCAGTTCCACGTCTACCCCTTGCACTTTGAAGAATCCTTTCTCTTGAGCAATGATGAGAGGTGTATAGCCAACAAAAGGAACACAAGATACTTTTAGGGGAAGAGGTTTTACTTTTAGAGGTTCCGGAAAATGACAAGCAAACAGTAGGCAGCCGGTAATAATAAAGGGTTCTACCGAACCTAGTATGTAAAACTAACTAGTAAAATGCCAATGTAAGAAGCTCCTAAGAATAAAGTTGTCAAA